>NZ_JAGDQK010000005.1:0-209404 GCF_017498755.1 Bacillus sp. XF8
ACCTCCATTTAATTCGCATTTAGTATGCGAATTAAGGAGGTGTTTTTTTCATGTCCCATTAATGGGGTTCACTTTATGATCACGAGTGCTTTTTAAACTACGCACGAGAAACGTATTTACCTTCACCTGTATTGATGATAAGCATTTCACCTTCGTTAATGAAGATTGGTACTTGTACAACAAGGCCAGTTTCTAATGTAGCTGGTTTTGTTACGTTAGAAGCTGTATCACCTTTAATACCTGGTTCTGTTTCAACAACTTTTAACTCAACAGTATTTGGAAGCTCAACACCAAGTACTTCACCTTGGTATGTCATAATAGCTACTTCCATGTTTTCTTTTAAGAATTTTAGTTCATACTCGATCTGAGCTTCACTAAGTTCGATTTGCTCATAAGTTCCATTATCCATGAATACGTGAGACTCACCGCTCGCGTATAAATATTGCATACGACGGTTTTCGATATGTGCTTTTTCTACTTTTTCACCAGCACGGAATGTTTTTTCTTGAATAGCACCTGTACGAAGGTTACGTAATTTAGAGCGAACGAACGCAGCACCTTTACCTGGCTTTACGTGTTGGAAATCTATAACTTGCCAAAGGCCGTTGTCCACCGCAATTGTTAAACCTGTACGAAAATCGTTTACTGAAATCATGCAAAAAATCCTCCTGTGTATTACAAAATAATAAGTTCTTTTGGAGACTTCGTGATTACTTCATTACCTTCACTTGTTATAATAATATCGTCCTCAATACGTACACCGCCAACACCCGGAATATAAATACCCGGTTCTACTGTCACAGCCATACCAGGCTCAAGTACCGTTTCAGAGCGGAACGCTAAACCAGGTGCCTCATGAATCTCAAGACCCACCCCATGACCAGTAGAATGCCCGAAATATTCACCGTATCCTTTTTCAGTTATGTAGTCACGTGTTAATGCATCAGCCTCACGACCAGTTAAACCAGCTTTAATGCCGTTTACACCACGAATTTGCGCTTCTAAAACGACATTGTAAATTTCTTTTAATTTATCAGATGGTTCGCCAACTGCAATCGTACGTGTAATATCAGAGCAATATCCTTTATAATAAGCACCGAAGTCTAATGTTACGAAATCTCCTTTTTCTATCACTTTTTCAGATGCCACACCATGCGGCAATGCTGAACGAAGTCCTGAAGCAACGATAATATCAAACGAAGAAGATGTTGCTCCTTGTTTTCTCATGAAAAATTCAAGTTCATTTGACACTTCAATTTCAGATACGCCTGGGCGAATGAATGATAGAATATGTTCAAAGGCAGCATCTGCAATCTGTGCAGCTTCCTTTAATATCTTAATCTCTGAATCCGTCTTAATCAAGCGTAACTTTTCTACAAGCCCAGAAGTTGGAACAAATTCCGCTTCAACGGCTTCTTTATGTGCTGTATAAGAGCTATATGTAAGCGTATCTTGCTCAAACCCAAGCTTTTGAATTCCTAATTCCTTCACTTGTTTCGCAACTTCATCAAGAATTGGTCCTGTATGTTGAACAATTTCATAACCTACAGCTTGCTTACTAGCTTGCTCCACATAGCGGAAATCTGTGATAAATAGAGCACGATCATTAGAAATAAGTACAACACCAGCTGTCCCTGTAAAGTTTGTCATATATCTACGACTATATTCATTCGTTAATAAAATACCATCAATACCAGATTCACCAAATGCACTTCTTAACTTCGTGATCTTTTCCATCAGTTTATGCCTCCCTAAGTTTCTCCAATAATGCAAATAACGCTAACTTATAACCATAAAAACCAAATCCAACAATTTGTCCCGCCGCGACTGCTGCCGTCACAGATTCATGACGAAACGATTCACGCTGATGAATGTTGGAAATATGTACTTCAATCACCGGAATCGAAATGCTCGCAATCGCATCTCGAATCGCATAGCTATAATGCGTAAATGCCCCTGGATTTAGAATGATTCCTTCATATATGTCATCAGCCTCATGAATGATGTCGATAAGAGCACCTTCATGATTCGATTGAAAACATTCTAACTCCGCTCCCAATTTCTCTGCTTCTTGCTTCATCTCTGTTTCAAGTGTCGCTAGCGTTCCTTTCCCATATACATTCACCTCTCGAACGCCAAGGCGATTTAGATTAGGACCGTTAACGAGGAGTAATCTCTTCATACTTGTAAACTCCTTAATATAAAAATGTCTATACAACATTTTAACACAGGAGCCACTTGTTTGAATAGTTCGTCTACTCTCTCCCTTCCCCCAGATTCACATTATTCGCTTCAAACGAAACAGAATATGTGATAAATACACCATATAAAATAAAAATACATATCGTTGTGACAATTGTTTCTTTCGGTAAATGAAGTGCATTCTTAATAACAGGCGCAATAGAACCAAGCCCGAAAAATAAAATAGTCCACCAAAAGAGACCATAAAGTATCCCAGGTAGTACCCCTTCGAATCTTTTGAAAAGGGCCTTATAGAGAAATGCCACTAAAACAGAAAGAAGTCCTACACAGACAACGCCTAATACATTTCCCCAAACTCCTTCTTTCCAATTCCCAAGCGCAAATGGTAAAAGCAAATAGTTCGGTCCAACTTCCGTAAATGAAAAAATATGAAGAAAATACCATATACTCCCCCAAAAAAAACCACCAAATAAACCAATCTGTACAAATTTATTTATTCCTGATTGTTCTTGCTTCACATCAACACCTCCGCTTACTAGTATGTCCGAAACTATTTTGAAGCATGTTTAAATCATGCGAAATTTGTCTATAAAAAGAATAAGAAATGTCTGGCTTCCGTAACAATTTTCCTTGTCAGCAGCTTGTGTTTGTCGATAAAATAAAGGAAACTCGGTGATTGTCAAATCTCACAATGACAGAACCAAGTGTGGCAATTGCCTCTTTTCTACATAAGAGAGAAACAAATACAGGTTGGTGTTAACATGGCAGAGGAGACAAAACAAATATACGGTGGGCAAGCGGTCATAGAAGGAGTTATGTTTGGTGGTAGAGAATATACTGTTACAGCGGTTCGTCGTAAAGATAAATCAATCGAATTTTATCGATTACCACGCGTGCGTAATACAGTATTATCTGCGCTAAAGAAAGTTCCATTTCTACGTGGTATCGCCGCTATCGTTGATGCAAGTGCTAATGGAGCAAAGCATTTAAACTTTGCTTCGGAGCGATTTGATGTTCATCCTGAAGACGATGAGCAGTTTGCAAACAAAAAAGAAGAACAATCAAAGCTAACGATGATATTAGGAGTAGCCGCAGTCGGAGTCTTATCGTTCATATTTGGCAAAATTATTTTCACAGCAGTTCCCGCACTTTTAGCGGAATTGACACGACCAATTTTCCCATCTCATACCGGGCAAATTATTGTCGAAAGCATCATTAAGCTCATCCTATTACTGAGCTATATATATATTGTGTCACTAACTCCGCTCATTAAGCGTGTATTTCAATATCACGGCGCGGAACATAAGGTCATCAACGCTTACGAAAACAATCTTCCGCTGACAGTAGCAAATGTACAAAAACAAACTCGTCTCCATTATCGTTGCGGTAGTAGTTTTATTATATTTACAGTCATTATCGGAATGTTTGTCTACTTTCTTGTTCCAACTGATCCTCTTTGGGTCAGAGTGGTAAATCGAATTTTATTAATCCCAGTTGTTCTAGGTATTTCTTTTGAAGTCTTACAATTTACAAATCGATTACGAGATATTCCGATTTTACGTGCCTTAGGGTACCCAGGGTTATGGCTTCAGCTATTAACAACAAAAGAACCAGAAGATGATCAAGTTGAAGTTGCGATTGCATCCTTTGAAGAATTATTACGTTTAGAAGAAAAACAACAATAATTTTTAAAATGGTACTCAACTCCTTCCCTTGTCGCTAATATACTAATTTTAATATATGTTATTTAGGAGGTGTTCCCTATGAACGGTCGTTCGTTTACGTTCGCTTTATTCGTGCTTATTATTGGGTTAGCAATATTTGGTCTCGTATCATCTGCAATTACAGATCCATACGGTATGGTAAAAAACATTGTCATCATGTTACTTGTTGTTGGTGTGTTTTATTTGTTATATAAAATGTTTACAAGCTCCAGCGGTTCAGCCAATTCGCAAAACTCTTATAAGCGTGCTGCGAAACAATCGAACCGAAAATACGGAAAACAAAATGTAGCACCCCTAAGCAATTCTTTATTAAAACGAAATGCTTCCGATGACAAAGTTAAAAAAGGCAATTCATCATTGTTAAAAAAGAAACGAAAACAGTCTCATTTAACCGTGATTGAAGGTAAAAAAAATAAAAAGAAAGACCGCGCTTCCTTTTAGGAAACGCGGTCTTTTTTTACAAACAAAAAAGGAAACGCATCTCGTTCCCTTTACTTTCCCTGCTCTTCATTTGCTTTTTGAACACCGCGAAGTGTTTCAATTCGAAGTTCATCTTGTTCAAAATATTGTACTAAATCACCAATGCGGTCAATAGCTTCCCAACTTAAATGATGTTCAATTCCTTCTACATCATTATAAATCTTACTTTCATCCACACCAATGATACGCATAAATTGTTCTAGTAACTCATGACGATATACAAGACGCTCCCCGATTTTTTTCCCTTTTGATGTTAATACAAGCCCTCTATATTTTTCATAAATTAGATACTCATCTTTATCTAACTTTTGTACCATTTTCGTTACAGAGGATGGATGTACACTAAGCGCTTCAGCAATATCAGATACGCGGGCATATCCCTTTTCATCAATTAACAAATAAATTTGTTCAATATAATCTTCCATACTAGGGGTAGGCATCGGTTTCCTCCATCCAATTTCATTTTGTGTTTTCCGCACTAAGCAATCAATAAAATGATACACCAGAAAGGATATCATGACAAGGGTGGAAACAAGCCAAAAGACATGAAACATAAAAAGAATCTGCATGTATATACAGATTCTTCTATGTAAAATATTGAATTTCAGCATTCGGAAAATATTCGTGAATATACCCTCGCATTGTTTCCTCTAACCTTACTGCATCATCTTTCTGATATACATATTTTCCAATGCCATATCGTCCCCATTTATATTTTCGTTTCTCTTCATCCATTTCGAGTTTCGTATTCGGATAACGTTGTTTTATTACTTTCTTCGCTGGCTTGGTAAAGCGATGTTGAATCAATTCGAATGATAAATTTGGCAGTGTTAAATCTTTTAACGCATCAGAAAGGCGTTCAAATAATTCACGATACCCCTCTTCCCAACTTTCATGCATATAAATCGGGGCAACAATAAAACCAAGTGGATAATTCGCTCCCGCTACTTTACGTGCAGCTGCAATTCGATCCTCAAATGATGAGGTACCCGGTTCAAAGTTTTTTATGACATAACGAGAATTAACACTGAAGCGAAAACGCGTTTTCCCATTATGTTTTGCATCTAATAAATGGTCAACATGGGAGTATTTAGTCACAAAACGCAGACGACCATATTCATTCTTTCCAATAAATTCAATCGTTTTCTTTAAGGCATGCGTTAAATGATCGATTCCGACGATATCCGACGTACACGCTGCTTCAAACCGTGTAATATCTGGCGCTCGTTCATCCATATATTGTTTCGCTCTCTCAAAGATTTCATCCAAATTCACATATACACGAACATATGGCTTACTACCAAGTGTTGTTTGCAGATAGCAATAATGACAATGTCCCATACAACCTGTCGCAAGCGGAATTGCGTATTCAGCTGATGGCTTAGATGTGTCAAACTTCAGTGTCCTTCTTACTCCAACAACAAGCGTCGCTTTAGCATTCCGGTATTTCTGCAAATCATTCTCTCCAGGTAAATCGCGAATTTGATTATGTGATGTTGTTTCTCGAATTTCTAGACCCATCTCTGTAAATTTCTTATACAACTCTTTTCCAAGTGGATATTGGAGTGCCTGTGGTTCAAAATAAACAAGCTTTGGCATAAATGGCTTCATACGATTACCTCCTTCATTTTAGTATGCGCAAACGCACACTAACAACGCTGTTTAAAGTTTTCCACCTCAGTAACTTGCGTAGCAAGTTACTGAATGTTATAATTCAAACAACAACTACCTTGCACAACAAGTTACTAGAAAGTGGTGAATGAATGCATAGTCAAATGCTAAAGGGTGTACTCGAAGGATGCATCTTATACATCATTTCCCAAGAAGAAGTGTATGGATATGAGCTAAGTACGAAATTAAGTAAACATGGCTTTACATTTGTAAGTGAAGGCAGCATATATCCCCTTTTGCTACGAATGCAAAAAGAAAAACTGATTGCTGGTACATTAAAAGCTTCAAGCCTTGGACCAAAGCGAAAATATTATCACGTAACGGATAAAGGGTTTGAACAGCTAGAAGAATTCAAAGAAAGCTGGGGGATGGTTTCAACGACAGTAAATAATTTATTACAGGGAGAGTGATGAGGATGAAAGCACAAGATATGGTAGAGCTCAATAATAAAAAACGCAAACTTTTAACACCTGAAAACGAAGCTGCTTATGGAGATATGCTAGTATACCTCCGTTTAACTAACGTACCCGAATCTCAATTGGAAGAACTGTTGCTAGAAATATTAGATCATCTTATCGAGGCACAAGCGGAAGAGAAAAATGCTTATGATATTTTTGGAGACAACTTACAATCTTATTGTGATGAGCTCATACTAGCTTTTCCAAAACAAACAAAATTAGAAAAAACGTCCATGATTGGTTTTGCAGTTAGTTTGTTACTTGCTATACAATTCGGGATGGATACCATTGTTTCATTTTTTATTTTACTTTTTGAAAGAACCACTCCATTGACAGGTCCACCGTTTAGTGTTCCTGGAACTACTTTTTTCATTTTAAGTATTATACTAGGCATATTTCTCATTTTATATTTGCTAAAGCGCTATTCCTTTAATCAAACAATGAATTGGAAAAGAAGAATTCTATTTGGGCTCGCATTTTCTATTCCATTTTGCTCAGCAGTATTTATAAATATTTACTTTAAAAAACAACCTTATCTTTCTTATCATTTAACAATTTGGCAAAATGCCCTAATCGCTATTTTCTTTTATATTTTATATAAACTGCTATATAAAAAAGCAAACTTTTAACAGCCTTTCAAAAGGCTGTTTTTCTTCTGTCTAATTTTACAAATTGAAAAATTTCATAAAGAAAATAAGAAAAATGCAAAATAATTAAAGTTAATTGTTGACGTAATGCTTTTATTATCGGTATCATATTTCTTCGTGAGCAATTATTTTTCGTTATACGATTTTTTTATTATTACTGAATTTTTGAGAGGGGAAATTTGATGTCACTTAAGAAGAAAACGCAAGTACGCACCGGCAAAATGGTACGTGAACTAATGTTAGCAGACGAAGATGTAAATGCTTCGCTAATTATGGTATATAGTGAGAACGGTGTAAATGCAGAAATTAAAATCGAGGGCTTAACGCCGAAATGTAACGAAGAATTATTTTTGAGCGGAAACGTAGATTGGAACAAAAGTGTGATTTATAAAATTGTCGATTTCACTGGCAATGCCGAAGTTGGTAAAGTTACATTAACAGCAATGAACAAAAACAATGTTTCATTGCAAATCGAACGCGTTATGTGGAGTAAAGAAAATAAAGAAGCTGCTGAACAGGAAGTAACACCTGTAGAAACTGCTCCAAAAAAAGAAGTAGTGGTAGAAAAGGCACCTAAAGTAGTCACAGCGGCTCCAAAACCCGTTACACGTGTTGAAGAACCTGTTGTTGTAACCCCTAAGCCTACTCCGGCACCAGCACCAAAGCCGGTGCGTTCAGAGACAGTTGTAGCAGCACCTACTCCAACACCTGTAAAAAAAGAAGTACCCACTCCAGTTGCAAAGCAAGAAACGGTTACGGCTATGCCTACCAAACCAAAACAAGCGGCTCCAGCTGAAGCAAATTCTAAACTACAAGAAAATTATGTGAAGCTTGTGAAAAAGACAATTGAAGTATGTCAGGATTACGAGCTTGGCATCGATATAGATGATTCTATTGAAAATTTAAAAGAAGAATTACAAAGCCAAGGTATTAGCGTTACTTTTGATAAAGAAATTATGGATGTTGTAAATCGCCTTCGTTCCTTACAAGAAAAAGGAATTAAAGTAGAAAAAGTACTAAATTTACTATAAAAATAAGGAGATGGCAAATGCCATCTCCTTATTTTTTATAATTCCATTCAGTACTTTCATACTTTTCTTTCGCTAATGTTTGCACTTCCTGAAGCTGTTCTTCTGTTAGTTTATACGGAACTAACTCCACATCTAAACCTTTTTCAAATCCAACTTGGAACGCTTCAATCAACTGTTCAATTGTAAATGTACGGTCTGTTAATTCATTAATTGCGACCGCTTTAGAAGAAAACATACTCTTCATACGTTCTTTCACACGTTCATTTGGAAATAAGAATAAATCATACAGTTCATCTAAGTCGATTTCTAATGGAATGGATCCATGCTGCAGAATAACACCTTTTTGACGCGTTTGAGCGCTCCCAGCAATTTTTCTACCTTCTACAACAATTTCATACCAAGATGGTGCATCAAAGCATACACCTGAACGTGGATTTTTTAAGTTCTCACGATCCGCTTCTGTTTTTGGAACCGCATAGTACGCTTCTAATCCTAGTGCCTTAAAACCTTCCAATAACCCTTGCGAAATTACGCGATACGCTTCTGTAACTGTTTTAGGCATATTCGGATGATCTTCAGAGACAATAACACTGTACGTTAATTCCTTATCGTGCAATACGCCTCTACCACCTGTTTGACGGCGAACAAATCCATATTTCTTCTCATTTACTACATCCATATTGATATCTTTTTCTACACGCTGAAAATACCCCACTGTTAATGTTGGCACTTCCCATTCATAAAAACGAATTGTTGGTGGCATTTTCTTTTCGCTTTGCCAATTTAACAAACATTCATCTAACGCCATATTAAATGCCGGTGAACATTGACCAGAGTTAATATAACACCATTTTTCTTTTCCCATCCTGCACCTCATATAACCAATTATTTTTCACAATCTCTAGTCTAACAAATTCGACAAAATTTGTGAAAGAATACGAAATTTCTTCTTCTCACCGAACGAACCTGTTGCATAAATACATATGGGCATTATAATATTGAAAGTAGGATAAGAAAAAAGGGAGCGATAGAATCGTGTCAACAAATTTAATTATTATACTAGCCGTAGTTCTAGCATTCATCGGCTACTCTGTATGGATGTTTTTCTATCAGAAAAGATTAATTAAAACACTTTCAGAAGAAGAATTTCGCGCTGGCTACCGTAAAGCACAGCTTATCGATATTCGTGAAGCAGATGAATTTAACGCTGGTCATATTTTAGGTGCTCGTAACATTCCATTATCACAAATCCGTATGCGTTACAAAGAGCTACGTAAAGACCAACCTGTCTATTTATACTGCCAAAGTGGATTCCGTACAGGACGTGCAGCTCAATATCTAAAAAAACAAGGTTACAAAGATTTCTACCAACTACAAGGTGGATTTAAATCTTGGACAGGCAAAATTAAAAAGAAATAATATTTTAAAGAACTAGCGTGACTCATCAGCTAGTTCTTTTCTTCCATGTTGTTCGCAATATACAATAAGTTTTGTTTTACTACTTCTTCATTTCTTGATTCTACATTACGGTACAGCAATTGATACTCTAATCCTTTCTCTTTCCATATGAGCGTCGCAAATTCTTCCCCCTGTTCAAACTCATCCCTATTTTTAAAATAGGCAGCTGAACCATTATCCAATTTCATTTTTTCATGAAATCGATTTTGTTCCACAATATAAGGAAAACTATAGGAAAAATTAGCAACTGTTAATTCTACATAATCTTTTCTTCCTTTTTCTTGTTGTTTATATTTTATCGTCAAGACAGCGTTCTTCTTCCCAATTGTTCTTACTTCTCCCTTTACATCACCTATAACATCGTACGGTAAATACGTCGGAGCTTTAAATGATTCCGGAAAATATTTTTTTGCATTCTTTAACGAAACAGGACCAGATACACGATCCACAGCTCCATCCGCATTTCCCACAAATTGTTTTTCTTCTTTCGTCGTTTGTTGGAATGAACATGAGCTAAGCAAAATACTAGAAAACACGAAACAAATGATTCTTTTTTTCAATTTGTTTCCGCCTTTCATACCGCTCTCTCTACGAACAAAGCGTTAATATGTTGTTCATATTCGCTTCACTTGTCCACTCTCCCTTTGAAAACTTTCCTCGTTTATCTCACATATTTTGACATGTAGTATCTTTTCAGACAAAAAAAGACTTTTCACTACTCTTACGCCCTAAAGTAAGGTTACGCGAATAGTGAAAAGCTTTGTTTATAAAATAGATTATGAAAAGCTTTTCAGGTCAAGCATTTTTAAGTAATTTTCCATTCCTGCCCATTTCCCTTTATAATTAAGTGAGAGGTGAAACATATGGCAAATATAAAACAAATTGCGAAAACTGCGGGAGTATCGATAACGACAGTTTCACGCGTATTAAACGATCATCCATATGTGAGCGATGAAAAGCGAAAACGTGTTTTAGACGCTATTGAAGAATTAAATTATGCAAAAAATATAAATGCAGTACATTTAATAAAGGGTAAGACTTTCACAATCGGTGTCATGCTTCCTTTTATCAATTTACCCTACTTCAGTACAATTATTGAAGGGATTGGAAATGAAGCGTTAACTGCGGGCTACCACATTAATCTTTGCCAAACAAACTACGATAGCAAGGAAGAACTTCGAGTTCTAGAAATGATGAAAATGAAACAGTTTGACGGCATGATCATCTGCTCCAGAACAAGCTCTTGGGAACAAATTGAACCATTTGCAAAATTTGCTCCTATTATTTCTTGTGAAAAAATGACGCATCCGCTTATCTCATCCGTGTATGTTGATCATTATGAAGGATTTCGCATTGGTACAGAATATTTACTAAGTAAAGGTCATGAGCGAATTGGCGTTTGTTTAGCAAGACAAAAAAGTGTAAATACAAAGCAGCGTGAAAAGGCTTTTTCTGATGTTTTCCATACTGTCAAAAAAAGACTTCAACCAGATTGGATGTTTTACCAATGCTACACGATGCAAGATGGTGCAAAAGTTTTACACAGCATGTTAAACATGAAAGAGCGTCCAACTGCTATTTTTGCTGCTAATGACCAAGTGGCCGCTGGTTTATTAACAGAAGCAAGGAAAAACGGAATACGTGTTCCAGAAGATTTAGCAATCCTCGGTTTTGATAACCATGAGATTTCGGAAGCATTAGAAATTACAACAATTGAGCACCCCGGACTAACAATGGGGACTCTTGCCTTTTCTTTATTTCATAAACAAATACTTAGTGAACAAATCATAGGGAACTCCGAAGAACTTCCTTTCCGTTTAATTGAACGAAAAACTGTGTAAAGAGTGCCTGCTGCATTTGGCACTCTTTTTCATCATCTGACTTATTGACTTTATTTTGATTATCTATTAAAATTAACCTAACGAACGGTAGGTAGGGGGGTAAAAAATGACCGCAAACCGCATTAAAGCTGTAGCCCTTTCTCATTTCGCACGCTACGGTTATGAAGGGACTTCATTAGCAAATATTGCACAAGAAGTCGGGATTAAAAAACCATCGATTTACGCACACTTTAAGGGAAAAGAAGAACTATATTTCATCTGCTTAGAAGCAGCCCTGCAAAAAGATTTACAAAGCTTTACAAACGATATAAAAGACTTTTCAAAATCGTCTACTGAAGCATTGCTCGTAAATCTGTTAAAAAGTTATGCAAAACGATTTGGTGAAAGTGAGGAGTCAATGTTTTGGTTACGTACTTCTTATTTTCCGCCTGATGCATTTCGCGAACAAATTATTGAAAAAGCGAATGTTCACATTGAAAATATTAGAGAGCTGTTATTTCCTGTATTCAAACAGGCAAATGAACAAGATGAACTGCATAACATTGAAATAAAAGACGCTCTAGAGGCTTATTTATGCTTACTTGATGGTCTGATGGTTGAATTATTATACGCAGGTTTAAATCGCTTTGAGACCCGCTTAAACGCCTCTTGGAAAGTATTTTGGCGCGGCCTTTCAAAATGACGGATTGCTTCCTTTGCAATGCGTCGTTTTTCGGCCCTTTACCTAACGACTGGTAGGAAGGAGAAATGATATATGGCATGGATTTATGTAATTTTAGCTGGCATTATTGAAATTTTTTGGGTAATTGGACTAAAACACGCGGAGGCACCACTCGAGTGGATTGGTGTTGCTCTTATAATCGTAATTAGTTTCGTCCTATTATTTAAAGCTTATAAAGATCTACCTGTTGGAACTGTATATGCGGTCTTTACAGGAATCGGAGCTGGTGGAATCGTTCTTACAGAAATCTTCATTTTCGGAGAACCTTTTTCCATTACAAAAATCTTATTTATCGGTTTAATCTTCTTTGGCGTTATTGGATTAAAACGAGTAACAGGTGAACAAGAAGAGAAGGAGGCTGCATAAAATGGCATGGGTATTTTTAATTATTGCTGGTATTTGTGAAATTGTTGGTGTACTGTTTATGAAAGTAGCCACTGAAAAGAAAGGGTGGACACCAAAGCTTATTTTAATCGCCAACTTTGGCGTCAGCTTCTTCTTCTTATCACTTGCAATGGACTCATTACTGATGGGAACAGCCTACGCGATTTGGACTGGAATCGGAACTGCCGGAAGTGCGCTTCTAGGTATTCTTATATTCCGCGAATCAGCTGATTGGCGTCGCCTCGCTTTCTTAAGCTGCATTTTATGTGGTGCAGTTGGCTTAAAATTAATGAGCTAACGTGAGGTGAATGTCATGTGGAAAGAAAAAGGAAAACAAATTGTGACAGGAATTATGATTGGGATTGTTATTCTATTGCAAATGAGCTTTCATATTATGGAGTGGCTATTTCATAAAGTGATTTCTATTCTTACATTCCTTCCAAACATGGCACTTGAAGTTGTATCCATCGTTTGGTCACTTATTGCATCCGTTACAATTATTATGATTTGGAGTATCGCCAAACTTTGTAGTAAATTATTCAAAACAGACAGTTCTTCAGAAAAGAAGTAACTGTCTGTTTTCATATCTAATGAGTTGTATTATTTTCCCTAAAGAAATTCGAAGTAATGAGGCTTACGATTCCAAGAATCAAAACACTTCCTCCTACGCTCTTATCCATATTCTCAAACACTCCAATATCTGAAATGACATTCAACATGACAAGTCCCCAAAACAATAAAATTAATCCAAGTCCCATGAGTATCCTTCCAGTTAACGTTTTCTTTCTCATTATGCATCCACCTCTACATTTTTTAAAACCGAACGATATCCTCGCTTCTTTTGGACATACTACATAAAGTGAAACTTTAATCAGTGGGGGTTTACTTCATCCCCCACTGATTATTAGTTGAACCAATCGGGCTTTTACAGGCAGTTTATCTCCCACCTAACTTCTTTGCTTCCGCCGAATTTTGAGGTGGAAGTATTACTGCCTGTTAATGCGGGATAAAAAGGAGCTGACGATATGCAACATTCCATACATAAACATATCCTATTATTGTTTTTCTTATTTCTTTTCTTTGTTATAGTTTTCAGTCTAATATTACACGCTCCAAAAGATATGCCAAGCACCGTTTCTGTTTATAAGTTACTTCTGTGTTATTTCTCCTATTGAAGAAGGTGTCTTGTGATGAGACACCTTTTATAATGTGTGTTTTTCTTTTTTCCTAATTATATTTCCGGATGTTACGAAAACTGTTCCAAACAATAGACATGTAAGTACTGAAATGTTTGCAGGGATGAGATGTAATGCTGTTCCGATTCCGGCACCGATGATAAGGAGCAACCCGACTGTTATAAAAAGATTACCAATGATTTTCATCATTATCCCTCCATCTCTATATGTCTCTTTGTTCATATAATTTCGTACAAACAACAATGGAGATGAATAATATACATACTGCACAAATTGATAACAATACGCTAGACTGAAATATCATTTCTTCAATGTTCACTTTAAAGAAAAATTCTCCAATTAATACTGGTACTAGTAATATAATAAATGTAATAAATCTACCTTTTCGATACCCTAATACGAAGTGAATTGGAATTGCAATACTTAAATAAATTATGACAATATCTATACTACTAATCACCATAGATTTTATAAAATCGACTCCCTTCAACCCAAGTTCTATACCAACCATCGAACTTGAAACTACAAGGCTCATTATAAGGATTAAAAATATAAACACATACTTTGATAACACAATTTGTTTTCGGCTCACTGGCAAGCTATTTAATATTTTCTCACTGCTATTTTTCTCATCGTTGTAAAATGTTGTCATCACAGCCAAAATTGGAATAATAATAATGATAGCTGTAAATACACTTCGACTATCTTTACTGATTGCATATAGTAAAAGAGGATACAGTAAATACCAAATTAAAAACTTCCATTGTACAACAAAGTCTTTTAGTATGAGTTGTCTCATAGCAATCTCCCCTTCCTATTTTACAAGTCACGTTCTTTATACAAAGTAGCGAAGACTTGATTTTCTTTGCAGTATAATATCTTTTAAAGCCAATTGTTGCATCATTTTTCACATCTCCCATTGTTACTTCACGCTATCTACATATCAGATGTTTTACGTTAAAGATGTATCTTGCTAAATCTTGTACATTAAAGTTCTTTATCTTTAAATATCGCGATAGAAAAAACCAGTGAGATAAGATAAGCTACACATGCCCCTATACTTAAAACAGTTGCGATTAATACCACATTTGAAGAGCGGAAAAACATTAACATAAGCCTTTCCTCAGCAAATACATTGCACATAAACCCTAGCAAACCTACTAAAGGAAAAAGTATAACCAGACTAAAAATAGTAACAGTTTGCTTGTTTCCTCCATATTTTATAGGCAGAACCATTATTGCATAAAGAATAGAGACAAAAATAGCTATAAAAATTGCATACCATGGAATATTTATATTTTTATCTATCAGGAATTTAGGTAATAAAAAAAAGATAAACGTGATAATTAAACCACACCCAACAAAGAGTACTGTTGAGAGATATTTAGCAATAACAATATCCTTCCTAACAAAAGGTAAACTAACTAATATCTTCTCAGTTCTATTTTTATCTTCAATTGACAAAGAAATGGATATCATTAAAAGACAAGTAGTAAAACAGACAACTGCTAACTGATATGGTTCAATATATCGTTGTAGCATTCCATAAACAGGCAATATTAGATAAACAAGAAAAATTTTCCTTTGCAAGAAAAAATCCTTTAAAATTAACTGTTGCATACATATCCCCCTTTTTATAAATCACGTGTTTCATAAATCTTAATGGTAATAAACATAGAAATGATATATATACTAGCTAATATAATTACGCCAACTATAAACACCCCAATATGTGATGGATTCATAATCCAATCAATGAATGACGCTGCCGTACGATTTTGCCTTTCATCAATAAATATTCCAATAATAACGGCTAGTGTCATCGATCCCCCCGTTAGTATTCCCTGCATTACCTTTGATTTTGTACCGTAGTAACTAGGGAACAAAGTTGCTATGAATACAAACGAAAAGACCACTCCTCTTAATACTACATACCATGGAATTTCAATATATAAATTAGGATGGTATACACCTATATTATCAATTGAAGCTATGCCTCTTATTAACCATACCGCTACCATCGTTGCTA
The DNA here is from genome assembly GCF_017498755.1 of Bacillus sp. XF8. NCBI lineage: Bacteria > Bacillati > Bacillota > Bacilli > Caryophanales > Bacillaceae > Bacillus > Bacillus sp. XF8. The sequence goes on from NZ_JAGDQK010000005.1 coordinate 15,843, forward strand.
TCATCCCTACTGCAATAAATATTACACAAGAAATATACCTAGCAATGATGATATCCCTCCGTCTTACAGGTAAACTATTTAAAACAATTTCACTTTTATTTCTTTCATCCATAGCTATCAGTACCATAGCTGAAGACAGCGTGATTAATAAGCAACTTATAGGGAATACCGTTTCACCATTCGGTTCTAAAGCAAACATCATTATGGGCATAATAATGTTAACTAACCAAGTTACACGAAAAAAGAACACATCCTTATATACGAGCTGAAGCATGAGCTCTCCTCCCCTTCGCCGTATAAACAACAATATCGTCTAACGTTGGTCTCTCCAGCACAACTTCGTTCCCAAACCAATCTTCAATCGCCTGTTTATCCTTCGCCAATCCCTCAAAGCCAAATTTATTTTTACGTAAACCAATGAAGAGTTCTTTTCCTTCTGGATCTAATAAGTCGTTGCTTCCTTTTACAATTACGTGATTTTCTAATATCTCATCCTTCTCACCAGTAAAGACAATTTCTCCTTCGTTTATGAACGTAATATAATCCGCAATGCGCTCTAAGTCTGTTGTGATATGTGTCGAAAATAATACCGATATTTCTTCTTCCATCACAATTTCTTGCAATATATCCAGCAGTTCACTACGGACAACTGGATCTAAACCTGCTGTCGGTTCATCCATAATTATGAGTTCCGCATGATGTGATAGCGCAATCGCAATTGCAAATTTCATTTTCATCCCTTTTGATAACTGCTTAATCTTTTTGTTTTTTGGAACTTGTAATCGGTCCATATATGATTGATATTTTTCTTTATCCCATTTTTTATATAGTGGTGCGATAATTCGCTTCATTTGTTCACAGGTTAACTCTTCATAATAGTAATTTTCATCGTATACAAATCCGATATTTTGCTTAATTTCTTTTTCTGCTTTTTTATTGTCCTTACCAAAAATCGTAATATCCCCACTATTTTTTCTTACTAAGTTCATAATCATTTTAATAGTCGTACTTTTCCCCGCACCATTTGGCCCAACAAGTCCCATAATATATCCCCGCGGCAATGTAAAACTTATATTTTTCACTGAAAAATCTTTATAGTTTTTACAAACATTTTTTAACTCTAGCATGGCACTTTATTCCTCCTTATATAGAAGCATGATCATCTCTTGCAACTCTTCAAGTGAAAGCTGTAGAAGTTTACTTTCATTCACAACTTCCTCGACTTTACTTTCTAACAAACGCAATCTCTGTTCTCGTAAGAGTTCATTATTTTTCCTTGAGATATACGTTCCTTTCCCAGCAACCGTTTCAATATACCCTTCTTTTTCAAGCTCCTCATACGCACGCTTCGTCGTTATCACACTAATTTGTAGTTCTTTCGCTAAACTACGGATAGACGGCAATTGATCTCCACCCTTTAGATCACCAGTTAAAATTAGCTGCCGAAGCTGTTTACTAATTTGTTCATAAATAGGATCTGGTGAAGAATTTGAAATAATAATATTCATCTTTTCCTCCACTGTGTATATACTGTATATACTTTACATATACAGTATATACACATCATCCTATTTTTGGCAAGAAAAAAAGACCAACATTTTCCTGTTAGTCCTGGAGCCTCACTTCTTTAATTTTCAGATCTTCTTTTTGAATACGTTGATAAAATTCATTCTCATACACTGTCTTTATTTCTAAAGGAAAGACCTATTTTTTAACATATAAACCAATGCCCAACAGATTGGTACTCCTAAGTATAAGAGCACTAGTTTACTTTTATCAGGGGAGAATCGGATCATTTTTTGTCGAAAATCACTTAGCGTAGTTTTTCTAAAAAATGCTAGCGGTACCCCTATTAATTCTTTAAATGATTTATAGTGATTTTTCATTATAATCATCCTCCTTATTTTCTTTGTAATCTACGATGTAGAAAAAAAACGCGAGAACTTCCCACCTTTACATTTCCAAATTTCAGTTTCACCTCACACAGATCCTTTATTCTCTACTGAAAAACAACTCTCTTGGTTTTAATTAAACATAATTATAGTAATATTCAGATGACCATATTCTCATCACAAAACAACATAGAATTTTGTCGAATTCACTCATCATAATAGAAAATATATAAACATTTCATAGAAAATTTCCCAAACTCAATTTTACTGCAAGTGGTTGACTGTAATTATAATTTTCCGAATAACGATAATAATCATGATGTTAAATTTTTAGGGAGGGTGATTCGAAAAAGAAACACTAGAAAAAATGAATAATAAGAAGATATATCTATTAAACCGGCTTTATTCGTAACATTTTAAGGATTATTACCAATTATAGCTATATTTTCCGTAAATTAAGAAACGTATGAACTGCACCATTTCATACTGAAGTACTAAATAAGCAAAGTATTGTGAAAGCTTCTCTTCTATCATAAGTGGAAAATTAAGTTACGAGATTAGCAGCTAGAGGTGAGTACTTCAAAATTATCAGCGCGCGAACGAATAGTACAACAAATACATACGATAACGTGATATGTATGCCCAAATTAAGTTTCCGATATCTTTAGCACGCTTAGGATTCACGGGATTTAAAGTATAAACAAAAAGAGTTCGTAACTTCTTTTATGACCCGGCTCTATGTCCATTTTAGTTTATGTAAGCGGAACCAAAAAGAACATCATGATTTGGTAGTATATAAAGTGAAACTTTAATCAGTGGGGGTTTTCTTCATCCCCCACTGATTATTAGTTGAACGAATCGGGCTTTTACGGGCAGTTGATCCCCCACCTAACTTCCTTGCTTTCGCTGAACTTTGAGGTGAGGGTCTTACTGCCCGTTAATGCGGGATAAATCCAAATTAACTTCTCAACATTTGCACAACATCTCTATCCATTCCTTTTTTCATTCCACTTTCAGTAGTATACCGAAATGAAGGGTGGTATACGTGTTAAAGACTCTAGTTGGATTTATAAAGATTGATAGAGATTTATAAAAATAAAATAATAGGTAGGTGGATATTGAGTGTACTACATAAAAAAAACAATTTGCGGTAATCGGTCTTTCTAGCGCTCTCGTTTTGTCACAATTCTCTGGATTATTATCAAGCTCTTCCTTTTCGGAGGTTGCACACGCAGAAGAGAACGGAACAGCAGGGGAAATACTAGCTAACCTTACTCAAGAACAGCATGATGCTCTTACGAAACTACGATCATTAAATGAGACTGGTCTACATTTAACACCAGAGGTAAATGTGGAGAGTACAGACGAAATTTCTGTTATTGTTGAATTTAAACAAAAACCATATCAAGTAGCTGTATTAGAAGCAGCTGCAGAGGGAAAACAGCAAAAACATTTGATGTAAAAATAGAATTTCAAACAGATGTAAGAGGATCAAAGGACGCAAAGAAAAACGGTGTGAAGGCGATGACAAGTCATTCAATTACACTCGAGGGCGGCAGTGAAAAGAAGATCAACTTTGGCATTCTCATTCCAAAAACAGCAGAAAAGGGAATCTATGAAGGGTATGTGGTGTATACAAACAAAGACAATCCATCTGAAACGTATCAAATCCCATTCGGTATTAATTATGTAGAAGATGGATTTGAAAAGTTCACAGTGCTAACAAAGTCACTAACAACGACATCTCAGTCGGCACCAAACCCATTTTCGACTTACGGTATCTATACGTCCTTAAAGTTGAAGTCGAATGTAAAAAGGGTTGATTTCATGCTTGTAGATACCAAAACAAACAAATATGTTGGGTCTCTCGGCTTTAATTCAAACTTAAATGGAAATCCAAGAAGAGTATACTCTTCTTGGATTTGGGACGTATACACCATTTATTGGAGATCCAGACAAACCATTTTCTACCGATCCAAAATATTTAAACTCTTCATTTTCTGATAGTTCAGATTTTATACCACATGGAAATTATAAGGTAAGAGCCATTATGACGACTGAGCAAGGAAAAACTATTACAGCAGAAAATGAAGAATATCTATTTACAGATAATACGGCACCAGAATTTAAGCTTTCTCTTCCACACGGAGTGTACGAGTATGAAGCAGGTCAAAAAACGGTTCCCGTTTCAGGGTCTATTTACGAGAAGAATATTAATGATATGATGGCTGCCGGTTTCAATATTTCGCAAGCTGCGAATAAAGTTATGTATTATTACAACAAACCTAAGCCAGGCCCAACAGATATGGCTTTGAAACCAAACAGTAATATCTCTATTAATCCAGATGGAACGTTTGCAAGTGAAATACCAATGGATGAATCCATCCCGATTCTTCCTGTTCGTTTCTATAGTCATAGTGTATCAACAGCAGGGAATTATCCAAAAATGCCGACAACTTACTTTATAAAAAAAAGGTACACAATATGTGGCGGCTACACCGAATAAGCAAGATATAAAAATGGGTGAAACTGTAACTTATACATTAACAATGAATAATGCTAATAAATTGAAAGAACAAACATTTACATTTGATTATTTAGGAGAATACTTCGACATTACGGGGGTCGCTGTGAATTCAGAGTCTCAGAATAAAGTAACTGTAACCGATAAAGAATTATCAGGAAGCGGGACGCTTAAAAAACATAGCATTCAAGTATCTGCAAAAGATGCTGCTCAAGGTATTGATGGAAATATTTCGGTAGATGTAACAATGAAAGTGAAGGATAACCTATATTATGACGCTGAACTAGACTTAAAAAATCTAACATCATCGTATATCAATACTGAAAACGCAACAACCTATGTTCCAGGTCTATCTGTTGAGTCATATGTGGTCCCAACATTTTCGGAAGTGATTGTGTCATCTCTGGCTGAAGGAATTCCTAAAACAGCGGATTATACAAAAGTAGGTGCATCTGCCACTGTTACAGATAAGAACAATCAACAATATAAAGGAACAGTCGCGAATACTGGTGGCGAAGGCCATCCAATGGCAACTATTTCTAAGCTGCCGGTAACTTCTGAAGAGTTTAAGTATCACCTTCACGTACCTGGTCACTTTGAAGTCAGCAGACCATTTACCGTTTTTAAACAAGACGGAGAAACCATTCGAGGAGAACATGATGCAAAGCTTACTGCAACGTTGGTAGCTGGTGATGTTAACCGAGATCAAGTCATCGATATTATGGATGCAGTATTCATGGAAGAAAATTGGAAAACAAACAAACGCAGTGCGGACATCAACTTTGATGGTACAGTTGATATGAAAGACTTTGCGTTTATAGAAAAGAATTTCTTACTAGTAAATAAAACTGCAACGAACCCTCCAAAACCGAAAGAGAAATATAAAGGGAAGACGTTAGAAAGTATCAAAAAAGAATTAGAAGGTAAGTAATAAAAGGAAGATTAGCTTCATTACTTTAAATTGTAACCCGAATAACGGCCACTAAAAAAAGGGGCTGTTGTTCGGGTTCATTCGTTTTTTTACTATAGAATTAAAAATTGGTATACATAGTTAGGAAATATTTAATCTCCTATTCGCTTAGGAGATTTACATCAATTTCTTAAAGGAATATAGGTTTACCAAGCCAACTACAACATTAGAGTTGCTTCGTCTCTTACAAATTATATAATGAGAGCTCCGTTTTTTCTTAGAGTAGAAAAAACGGAGCTCTTTATCGCGCTATTTGCGGGCAGTAATACCCCACCTCAAGATTCTAAGGGAACTAAAGAAGATAGATGGGAGATGAACTACCCGTAAAAGCCCGATTGGTGAGGGCTAATAATCAGTTGGTGCTTAAGCCCCTCACTGATTAAAGTTTCACTTTATGTAGAAAATTGTTTACTGTGTTTTTTTCGATTTGCTGGCGTGAAACTCCATGTATTACTTCTCAAATCGCTCTAACATTTCATCTCTCATCCCAAAGCTAACAACCGCAATTCCTACATACATAAAAATAAGAAATGCCGGATGTACTGCATTGTACCAGCTGCTATCAACTATTAAATATACCGTTAATGCCACAACAAGCACAAAAGCTAAAACGAACATATAAAAGTGTCTTGTACTACCCATGATAAACTCCTCTCTTCTCACTTCACCATTCAACAGTATATTTTATCGAATAATTTGATATGACTCAAGGTTAACTTTCTTTTATATAATCGAGTTCTACCTTTACAATGTCGTCACAAGCTATTGAAATAATTGTTCCTTGTTTATCAATCGCTGTCACTTCTGCGTTATCCATTACACGATGTGCTACACGCTCTAACATTTTTCCATGATCTCGATAACAAAATTCCTTTATATCTTTAATCGTTTTACCGTTTTCTAAATGATACACCATCCTATAACACTTATAGCCCATTCCCTCACCCCAAATTGTTCGTTTTTTCACATATACTTAAAAATGAGTTACTCTCCTCATTACATCCTCTTAATTTCAATAAAATTCTAACAAAAATACACAATTTTATCAAACCGACTTTTTCAACAAAAAAGCTTAAAAATCACCTTCCTTCCCTACTGTTACATAAAATACAAAAAAATTTTACATTATTTTCATAATCTCTGCACAATTTCTCCACAAAAAAAAAAGAACCCGCGTATAACGAGTTCTTTTCATTTTACATTTACTCAAACTTGTACAGGAGTTGGCTTTTGATAACGTAAAATTGGTTTACGAGCAGCCATTGTTTCGTCTAGACGTTTAATTACCGTTGTATGTGGTGCTTCTTGTACAACTTCTGGATTTTCTTCTGCTTCTTTTGCGATTTGAATCATCTTATCGATGAAACCGTCTAATGTTTCTTTTGACTCTGTTTCTGTTGGCTCAATCATAATACATTCTTCCACATTTAACGGGAAATAAATTGTTGGTGGATGGTAGCCAAAATCAAGCAGACGTTTTGCGATATCTAGCGTACGTACACCAAGTTTCTTTTGACGACGACCTGATAATACAAATTCATGCTTACAATGTCTATCAAATGGAAGGTCATAGAACGGCGCTAATCTTCTCATCATATAGTTTGCATTTAATACAGCATATTCTGTTACTGCACGTAGACCATCTGGACCCATAGAACGAATATACGTATAAGCACGAACGTTAATACCAAAGTTTCCATAGAATGGTTTCACGCGTCCAATTGCTTGTGGACGATCGTAGTTAAAGTGATAACCATTTTCTGTTTTCTCTAAAATTGGTTTTGGTAAAAATGGGATTAAATCTGCTTTGACACCTACTGGACCAGAACCTGGGCCACCGCCGCCATGCGGACCTGTAAATGTTTTATGAAGGTTTAAATGCACAACGTCAAATCCCATATCGCCAGGGCGTGCTTGGCTTAATACTGCATTTAAGTTCGCACCATCATAATACAATTTACCGCCTGCATTATGAACGATTTCTGCCATTTCTAAAATATTTTCTTCAAATAAACCAAGTGTATTTGGATTTGTTAACATAAGCGCGGCTGTTTCTTCATTCACAACACGTTTTAAATCTTCTAAGTCAACAAGACCATTCTCATTTGATTTTACTGTAATTGTTTCAAATCCTGCTACTGTTGCAGATGCTGGGTTTGTTCCGTGCGCGGAGTCAGGAACGATAACTTTGGTACGGTTATGGTCACCGTTTGCTTCATGGTATGCACGGATTAACATTAACCCTGTCCATTCCCCATGTGCACCAGCTGCTGGTTGAAGTGTAACAGTATCCATACCAGTAATCTCGATTAAATGTTCTTGTAAGTCGTACATTAATTCCATTGCACCTTGCACTGTTTTTTCATCTTGAAGTGGATGAATGTGTGCAAAGCCTGGGAAACGTGCCACGTTTTCGTTGATTTTTGGATTGTACTTCATCGTACAAGATCCTAATGGATAGAATCCAGAATCAACGCCGTGATTACGATTTGAAAGTGCTGTGTAATGGCGCATAATATCAAGTTCAGATACTTCTGGAAGCTCAGCATCTTCAGTACGGATATAATCGCTCTCAAACACATCTTCTAATTTTACTTCTTCTACATCTAATTGGGGTAAGCTATATCCTACGCGTCCTTCTCTGCTCACTTCAAAAATAAGTGCTTGGTCTTGGTTCTTCATTGGATAGCCCCCATTTCGTTTACAAGTGTGTCAATTTCTTCTTTTGTACGAAGTTCCGTGACCGCTAGAAGCATATGATTTGTTAATTCTTTATAATCACGGCCTAAGTCGTAACCACCGATAATATTTTTTTGTACTAATGCATCATTTACTTCTTGTACTGGACGTTTGCAATCTACAACAAATTCATTGAAGAATGGTCCAGCAAATGTTACTGTGAATCCTTTTGCTTCAAATTGACGTTTTGCATATTGTGCTTTAGAAATATTTTGACGTGCCATTTCTTTCACACCTTGTCTTCCAAGTGCTGTCATTGCAACAGACGCTGCTAACGCGTTTAATGCTTGGTTTGAACAAATATTGGATGTCGCTTTATCACGACGAATGTGTTGTTCACGAGCCTGCAGTGTTAATACGAAGCCGCGTTTTCCATCTGAATCCACAGTTTGTCCGACAAGACGCCCTGGAATTTTACGCATAAATGCTTTCGTTGTTGCGAAATAACCGCAGTGTGGTCCACCAAATTGTGTTGGGATACCAAATGGTTGTGCATCACCAATCACAATATCAGCACCAAATTTACCTGGTGGTGTTAACGCACCTAATGATAACGGATTTGAAGAAACGATAAATAATGATTTTTGCTGATGAACGATTTTCTCAATATCAGCTAATTTCTCCACTTGCCCAAAGAAGTTTGGATATTGAACGATTACGCAAGCGACTGTATCATCTACTTCACTTTGTAATACATTTAAATCTGTTACACCGTCTTTATGATCAATTTCAACAACTTCAAGATGTTGACCTTTTGCATATGTTTCAAGTACTGCTCTTGATTCCGGATGAACTGCTTTAGAAACAAGAATTTTCTTTTTGCGAGTATGACCAGCTGCTAGCATTGCCGCCTCTGCTAACGCTGTACCTCCGTCATACATAGAGGAGTTTGCTACATCCATTCCTGTTAATTCACAAATCATTGTTTGAAATTCAAAAATCGCTTGTAATTCCCCTTGTGAAATTTCCGGTTGGTATGGAGTATAAGCTGTATAAAATTCTGAACGAGAAAGAACATGATCAACAATTACTGGCGCATAATGATCGTATACACCTGCTCCTAAGAAGGAAGCATAATCTTTTAAATTCGCATTTTTACGAGAAAGTTCAGACAGTTCTTTTAAAAGTTCTGGCTCTGACTTCGCTTGTTTAATCTTTAAATCCCCTTTGAAACGAACACTTTCTGGAATATCGGAAAATAATTCATCAATCGTTTGAACGCCGATCGTTTGTAACATTTCTTTTTTGTCTTCTTCTGTCATTGGAAGATAACGATGCAACATGAAATCTACCCCTCTCCCCGTTACTTTGAACGTTTGTAAAATGGTGTTGGAACGACTACTGCTTTGACGCGTTTATTACGAATCTCAATTTCTACTTCTGTATCAACTGCTGCGTATTTTACATCAACTAATGCTAAACCAATACTTTTCTTTAACGTTGGAGATTGTGTGCCACTTGTAACTTCCCCGATTTTTTCTTCGCCTACATATACAGGATAATGCGTACGAGGAATACCACGCTCAATTACTTCGATGCCGACTAATTTACGAGGTGCACCGTTTTCTTTGTATTCTTTTAGTGTTTCTTTCCCAAAGAAATCTACCTCTTTGTTTGTTTTTACTGCAAAACCAATTCCAGCTTCAATTGGTGTAATATCTTTCGATAATTCTTGCCCATAAAGTGGAAGTGTTGCTTCAAAACGAAGTGTATCACGTGCTCCTAAACCACATGGTTTTAAGCCGTCTTCTGCTCCAACTTCAAGAAGTTTCTCCCAAAGTTTTGCAGCATCTTCACTCTTGCAGTAAATTTCAAATCCGTCTTCACCCGTATAACCAGTGCGTGATACAAGGGCAGGAGTGCCATCTACAAGAACATCGTTTTTAAATTTAAAGAACTTAATTTCTTTTAAATCTTCTGACACAACTTTTTGTAAAATGCCTTCTGCTTTTGGTCCTTGAATTGCAAGCTGTGCAATTTCACTAGAAACATTGACTACTTTCGTATCGCCAATTACATGACTTGCTAACCATTCGTAATCTTTCTCGATATTCGATGCATTGATTACTAATAAGTAGTCTTCTTCGTCACGTTTGTAGATTAACAAATCATCTACAGTACCACCATTTTCGTAACACATTGCTGTATATTGTGCGCCTCCTACCTTTAAGGTAGAAACGTCATTTGTAACAACACGTTGTAAAAATGCTAAACTATCTGCACCTGTGACTTCAACTTCTCCCATGTGAGACACATCAAACAGACCCGCTGCTGTACGAACAGCCTCGTGCTCTTCTTTAATACTTGAAAATTGAACTGGTAATTCCCAACCACCAAAGTCGATTGTTTTCCCACCATACTTCGCGTAAACATCAAATAGCGGTGTACGTTGTAATGTAATCATGTTCTTTCCCCCTTATGCTGTCTATGACAAATCAATAAAAGTTGGCTTCCCGTATCTAAACATTTTTTATTCAGAAAAGATGGGATATACGGAATCTCAATGCATTTTTTTATGAAAGCGTAAATAAAAAAGTACTTTCTTGGATAAAATACGAAAGATTCCATACATTTCACACCATTATCCTAACATTTTTCGATCTATTTCATCAATATTCTAGCATAAAAAATAATTTGGAATTTTTTATTCTTATACTTGCAAAAACGACTTCACCTGAAAATGCTAGAAATTATAGTTTTTGGTGAAGGGTATAACAATAACCGTTTTAGTTTACAGAAGGTGGGAGAGTTTCAATGAATGTCGATATTTCCGTAGATCGGACATGGCAAAATAATTTTTTAAAACGAATTGATGAAGACGGCCCTTGGACAAATTGGGAACTATATGATTTAGCCTATAAAACAGAAAAATCATTGCTTGTCCCTACATTTGATGGTTTACAAGCACCGAAACACTTATCCCATTTCACGCCGCTTCCTCATCAGCTAGAAGTAGCACAAACTGTTATTGAGCAAATGAATGGAAAAGCAATACTAGCAGATGAAGTTGGGCTTGGAAAAACAATTGAAGCGGGTCTTATTTTAAAAGAATATATGGTGCGCGGTCTTGTTAAAAAAGTACTTATACTCGTTCCAGCCTCCCTTGTTTCCCAGTGGGCATATGAACTTAACACAAAGTTTTTTATCCCTGCAGTTGCCCAGAGAAAAAGCTACTCGTGGGAACAAGCTGACGTTATCGTTTCATCCATTGATACAGCAAAGCGTTCACCGCATCGTGATATCGTTTTAAACTTAGAGTATGATCTCATCATTATTGATGAGGCACATAAACTCAAAAATAATAAAACAAAAAACTATGAATTTGCGCAGCGTCTAAAAAAGAAGTTTTGTTTATTACTAACCGCAACACCTGTCCAAAACAAAATCGATGAAATCTTTAATCTTGTTTCCTTATTAAAACCAGGTCATTTAGGGAATCAATCTAACTTCGAAGAATATTATGCTTCCAAAAATCGTTCACCGGAGTCAGATGAAGATTTAAAAGCACTCATTAACAAAGTGATGGTAAGAAATCGGCGAAATGGTACGGGGATCGAATGGCCGAAAAGGCACGTCCGCACAATATTTATTGATTTTAATGAGGAAGAGCAAGCTTTATATGATGCAATTGAAAATTGGAAAGGACAAGACGCTTTTACCTCTGCCTTTTCATCATTAACTTTGAAACGAGAGGTATGTAGTAGCCGTGAAGCGGTTTATTACTCACTCAAAAAGCATGTGGAAAAAAGACAAAAAGAAAATGAGAATTATATACCAGACCCATATATCGATGTTTTAATGAATAAAATCAATCATATTCCTTTTAATTCAAAAGCAAATCAAGCACTAGAACTTATAAAAGAAATTAATGATAAAGTCGTCATCTTTACAGAATACAGAGCAACGCAAATGTATTTACAATGGTTTTTAAAACAACATGGTATTTCATCTGTTCCCTTTCGAGGTGGATTCAAACGCGGAAAAAAAGATTGGATGAAAGAACTCTTCCAAAATCACGCGCAAGTGTTAATCGCAACAGAAGCAGGCGGTGAAGGGATTAACTTACAATTTTGTAGTCATATGATTAACTATGACTTGCCTTGGAATCCGATGCGGCTTGAACAGCGGATTGGACGTATTCATAGGCTTGGTCAAAAAAATGATGTCCATATTTATAACCTAGCAACAAAACATACAGTTGAAGAACATATCTTGAAACTTCTATATGAAAAAATCAATTTATTTGAGCGAGTCATCGGTGAACTTGATGAGATTTTAACAAGAATCAATATGAAAAATATCGATGCGCATATTCAAGAGATTTTCGCAGGGTCAAAGAGCGAAGGAGAAATTCGAATTAAGATGGAAAATTTAACATCTATCATCGACTTTGCGAAGAGAAACGAAGCAGAGGTGCAAGGTTATGCAGCAACATGAAATTCATAATTACTTATGGGGTTTTTTTGAGGCAAACGACTGTGAAATTTCCCAGCGTTCCCCGCATCTACTAGATGTACAATTAACAATTGAGATGGATAAACTATTGATGAATCGCCCTTTTTATTGGCATTACCTTGAGAAAACAGGCGGCATCCCAAATCCCATGCGACTCACTCTCATTACAGATCCAGAGAATGACGAAGAGGAAGGTGAGCTTATTCACTACGGCTCTCCTCGCCTGCATCAAATCTTTCAAACAACAAAAGAACTCGGATCATACATACGTTTATTCGAAGAAGTGAATTCAGGTGGTACAACTCATACACCACTTCATCCATGGCTTGGTGTCAATGTAAAAGTATGTTATCAATGCGATCGAAAGAAAGACATGCTTCATTCCATTGGGATTCATCTTATTTCTGGAACAATGATTACAAACTTTCATGAAACATTAGCAAAAATTCGGCTCACGCCAAAAATACCAGATTTCAGTTTTACACTTACTCCAATTATTAAGCCACAAAGTGGATTACAGCGAATAGAAGATGCATTAAAAAACCTTATCGCAGCAGATGATCATACATGGGCTGAAGAAGCACGTGTACGCTGGAATCATGATTTAGCACTTCTAAATCGCTTTTACGAAGAAAGTGAAGCGCTTCCCGAAAGCTACGAAATAGAAAAGCAAGCCTTACAAGAGCAATACGAACCGCATATTACAATGCAAATTATAAATGGTGGACTCTTTTATGTAACCGCTAATCATTTTTTTCATGAGAAAAGCCCCTTCATATGAGAAGGAGCTTTTCTTATATTTTCCCATTATACTTCCGGCCATCGTTATGTTCTTGTTGCTGCTTTTCTGTCATTCGCTTTTGATATTCTCTGTCTTTTGCACTTACATGGTTTGCATCTGTTGGAAGATTCTTTTTCGAACGTCCTACGCCATTACTCATCTCTTTCACCCCTTATGTTTTTCAAATTCATTCTTATTGTCAGCTAGAGGGGCAATCCTTATACAAAAATAAGAGAAGCTTTTCGCTCCTCTTATTCCTTCACATATTTCTGAAACATATCGTGTAAGCCTTGATTTACGAGATGAGAGATCTGTTCGTCAGATTTATGCGGATAACGATCACGCAACCTGATAGATGCTTTCACCATTAAATTTTCTAATACAGAACGGCCACCTTCACCATAAATAATTTCAGCATATTCTACAAGCCTTCCATCTTCTATTGTTGCTGGATTATGATTGAAGAAAAATTTACTCATTGTCTCCACCTCTCTTTTTTGATAACGTTTACATTTATATAGATTATTTATGTTATTTATTTCACAATATTGTATGCATGTATAGATGATTAGTTTCATTATAAAACAACATGACGATAGGAATAACTTAAGTTTTCGTCAATTTTGTGAACAAACTTTTAAAAATGAAAGCGTTTTAATTATTATATAATAAAAAAGATTACCACGCTAGTGGCAATCTTTTTTATTTCTACTAAACTATGACTTACGCTTCGTTTGCTTCGTTTAGTACACGCTCAAGACGTTTACGAAGCATTGGCATACCGCTTCCACCCGCTTGGAAATGACGAAGCTTACCTTCTTTATCAAATACGTAGTAAGCAGGAACATATTTATTTTCAAATGCATCTGTAATCGCATGTTTGCTATCAACTAAAATTGGTTGAATGATGTCATGGCTTTCTGCCATTTTTTCAATTACTGCTAAGTCTAAATCTTCTTCTGAACGAGGCATATGAACCGCTACAACGTTTAAGCGATCATCATACTCATCACGTAATTCATTTACTTCTGGCATCGCTTCTTTACATAAGTAACAGCTTACAGACCAAAAGTGAATTAATGTCGGCTTATCTCCAATTAAATCTTCACTCGTTACTGCGTCATTTAAAATTTCTGTTGCACCTTCTAATGATGGCATTTGTTCACGTAATTTCATTCTATCTATTCCTCCTACGACTTATAAAGTGAAACTTTAATCAGTGGGGGTTTTCTTCATCCCCACTGATTATCAGCCCGCATCAATCGGGCTTTTACGGGCAGTTGATCTCCCACCTAACTCCTTTGCTCTTGCTGAATTTTGAGGTGGGGGTCTTACTGCCCGCAAATAGCGGGATAAATTATAGAGTTTCTTGTCCTGGTTTCCAGTTCGCTGGGCAAAGTCCGCCTGTTTGCAGTGCTTGAAGAACACGTAATACTTCGTCTACTTCACGTCCAATATTGTTATGGTGTACAACTTGGTACATTAATTCGCCTTCTGGGCTAATGATAAATAATCCACGTAGTGCGATTCCTTCGTCTTCTAATAACACGCCGTATTCGCTTGATACAACATGGTTTGTATCCGCTGCTAATGGGTAACGTAAGTCGCCTAAACCATTTTTTGTACGATCTGTGTTAATCCACGCTAAGTGTGTGTGTACTGTATCTGTAGAAACACCGATTACTTCTGCATCTAAATCTTCGAACTCATCGTAGCGATCAGATAGTGCAATGATTTCTGTTGGACAAACAAAAGTGAAGTCCATTGGATAGAAGTATAATACTGTCCATTTATCATTTTTCATGTTTTTTTCTAAACTAACATTTTTAAATTCTTTATTTGGCATTACTGCATTCATTTCGAAACGTGGTGCTTGTTTCCCTACTAAACGTTTTGTCATATCTATATTCATCCTCCTGAAGCTAATTGAGATTAATTTCTAATTTATAATGATTACAATTTGTATTATATACAAGTTATCAAATTAAAGTCAACACTAAATTAAAATTATTTTAATTTGATTTCAATTATCAATTAATTATGTACAATATTCAGAAATTATATTGTAGAATATACCTATCACTTAAGGAGGCCTACAATGAATCAAAATAAGAAAGCTATATTCGACATTGTCTTTTATCTCATCTTCCCTTTTGTCCTTTGGAAATTTGCAAAAACACATATTGATTCTTATTATGCAATGCTTATTTCCTCCGTACCGGGAATTCTTTATACACTGTACTGCTTTAAAAAAGAAAAGCAGTTCAACATTACAGGGTTCTTTATTCTGATTACTCTCATTGCTAACACGACAGTAGACTTACTATCTGGCTCTGCTGAGCGAATGCTTTGGAATGACGCATATTACCATATCGTACTTGGATGCATTGTCATCTGTACAATCTTTATTAAGAAACCCCTCATGTTATATTTCGCAGCTGATATCGCAGCCTTGCAAGGACATGACCGAGATAAGAGTCGTGCCCTTTACCGCGATAAACGCATATATCCAGCACTGCAGTATTTAACACTATTTTTCGGTCTACAATTCATTTTAAAAAGCTTTTTAAAAATCTATTTCATCTCTGTTTTTGGTGTAGAAGGATATGGTGAAATGAGAGCAATCATGACCGCTGTTGGTTGGGGAATCTCCATATGTATTGGCATAGGATTTGTATGGGTAAATAATAAAATACACGCGGTAACTGAACAGAATGAGTCTACCCAATAAGGTATAAATTATCAAAAAAATAATAAAAATCCCCCGGCGCAACATTACGCCGAGGGATTTTTTATAGGTTGATCTGTCGAATCGATGACAAGTATACACTCATCTCCAAAATTTTACTATACCACTCAGCACCATTACTAGCGGTAAATCATTCCAATTTTTATTAACTTGTTTTCTTTCTTTTCTTCTTTACATTTTGATAAAACAAAGCTGCGCTAAGCGGCATCATACCAAACCATCTGTTTAAAAACGGTGCTTTTTCAGCACGGCGTTGTTCTTTCTTCTGCTTTCGATCCTCTTTGGGAGCATTCATATATGATACAAATTGTTGCGTCACAAAACGCACATAATCATTAGTAGACATATTATCATCACCTCTACTTGATTATTATGTCCACTTTTTTTACACATTAATCTTACAGAGTAGCTCTTCTATAATCTCTCCCACACTTTTATTTGTTGTATCAATATGTATATGGGCTTCTTCATAATATGCCCGGCGCCCCGCAAATTTCTCTACAAACGCTTCTATATTTTCTTTTTGAAATAATGGACGCGTTGTATCTTCACGTAGACGTTCTGCGATAACATACGGATCACAATATAAATACACAACCGTTCCGTTCTCTTTCATCCACTGGCGATTCTCTGCGCGTTCAACGATGCCACCACCAGTTGTAATGATTAAATTACTTGTAGGTAGCGAACGCAGCATTTCACTTTCGTATTCACGGAAACTGCTTTCTCCTTCTTCTGCAAAAATATCGCGAATGACCTTCCCTCGCTTCTCTTCGATTTTCTGATCTGTATCTACAACTGGAATATGAAGTTGCTCACTTAGCAGCTTCCCAATTGTTGTTTTTCCGGCTCCCATAAATCCTGTTATGTAAATGGACTGCATTTTGTTACCTCTTTTCTGTCAATTTGGTCATTGTTTAATTATTTGTATTATAACGAAATATGGGCTGATGTGGTTTATTTTATATACTACTTGCGCAAATTAGTAAAAAAACGTTTTGTCCTTAATTTTGTATCAAGAACAAAACGTAATGGTAATGAAACTTCTTCCTCATCGCTCTTCTACCCAGTTCATAACTCTTTTATTTGTTTTATCGTACTGAAAGTTCACCTTATAGAGACGTTTTTGTTTCGTCATACACTGCAATGTAACAAATACAATTTCATTTTCAAATACATAGTTGCCACTCGCTTCACCATTTTCATATTGAAATGAAAATACATCATTTTGTTCTTTTGCCTGCAAATCTTTCTTTATAGAGGCAACTGCTTGATCAATAATCTCTTCTAACAAAAATTTTTGTTGCGTCTCCTTATATAATCTTTGATCAGATTGCAACATATTTATTTCATATATAAAGAATGAAAACAGTAAGAAAAGAAGAATTAATGTTCCTGGCATCGCAAACCCATCTTGTTTTCTCATGTTTTCAACTCAATAGGTGCGTAACGCGTTGCTACACCGTGGTACATTTTACCGCTTATATCTTGCACATGTATAGTTAATATATTAGGTGTTAAATCATAAGAAACCGAACTTACCTTTTGTAATATAATTTCCATCCCTAGCGTATTTACTTTTCTCACGATATTATTTCCTAACACTTCATACGTTACGTTAGCACCATTACTCATTTGAAAAAGGAGTAGATCTTCTTGATTCTCTAACTCGACACCTTTCCCCATTTGACTCTCCCGAAATTCTAATTGTACTTGCTCCATGAACACATCCCATTCCCAACTATTTATTTGTCTCGAATATGGTTTCTCGATAAATAAACTATGGAGGCGCGGCATAAGGAGAAAGAAAATAGATAAAAACAATAAACATAACAGCATTTCTAGTAACGTAAATCCTGCTTCTCCCTCTCTACTTTTATACATGGCGACATTGTTCCATTCTTTTTTGTTTGACATCTTCCCAAATTGCACAAACCTCTTCTCCTCGCCAATGCGTCTGATATAGAACACCATCTACTGTCTCCTCTTTTTGCTGCTTCGGTCGATTTTGATACATATATAGTGCTGCTTCCTTCTTCAACAATACATGTGCTTTATACCGAAATTGAATATTTTTTCTTTCTTGCATAATTAGGAGTGTTTGCGGAAGCAACAGTGACACAGCCATCATCAATAAACTTAACGATGCGAGCATTTCGAGCATAACCGATCCTTTTTGGCACTTCACGATACGTAAATCTCCCTCTCCCAAGTTGAAATACAATTTCATAGGTGCGCGAGCGATAAGAAAGTAGAATTGTACCACCTTGGTTTATATTTCCATTCGCATTATAGGTCATTGGATTTGGAAAAGTATTTAAATCAATCTTTATATCACGTTCATATTCCCGAATAAAAAGGGAACGTTTGTCACCAGATTCCCAAATGCTATACATATGTTTTTCAGGGCTCCATCGTAACATATGAAGATTCCGGCGGTTTATAGCTAACTGCTGCATATACAATATATCTTGTGAAAATTGTTTTAAAAACTGTTCAACTTTTTGCCTTTCATATAATGGTGCAACGTTAAAATAAGTAACAACACTCAATATCGAAATGATGGATAGAACGAGGAGCATCTCTAAAAATGTAAATCCCTTTTGTTTCACGATTTGCCAACAACGGATACTGTACCATCGTCACTTGAAATACTAATTTGCTCCCCTTTTGGACACGTTGTGGAAGTAATGTACTTGTCTTTCACTAATTCGTTGATGGTTGGTATCTTATTATGTTGTAATTGATAAGCCTGCACTTGCGCTTCGACCGATTTTACGTAAGCATCACAACCTTTTCCTTGTACAGAAGAACGCTGTGAAATAACGTTTGGAATGATTAGTAACAGTAATACGGATATGACAACCATAACCAATAACATTTCTAAAAGTGTAAATCCTTTTTCATTCATCATTTAAACTAACCCCCTAAATAGAATTCATCATTTGAAACATTGGCATAATCATCGCTAAATACATAAGGACAACAATGATTCCGATACATGTAAACAAAAGTGGTTGAATAATGACTAAAATACGGTGAATCTTTCCTTCCATTTTTTCAATCGTTAATTCGCTATAATCTCCTAATTCTGTCGCTAAATTCCCATTCGCTTGTCCATGCGCAACCACGTAAGACAGTTCACGCTCGTAGTAACTGCTTTTCATAATAATAGAATCCAACTGTTCGCCCGCAATTAATAACTCTTCAATCCGAGTCGCTTCACATTGAAAAAATGGATGATGTTTTTGTTCAATCATTAACGTTAAGGCTTCGAGTACCGATAATCCGCCTTGTAATAAGCCGCTTAATTGAACAGAGAAATAATGAGAATTTGTTAAAATAAGAAATGTTTTTATAAGGGGAATCCGAATCATAATATTCATTCTTTGAACTGGGGGAAGTTTTTGTATATAAAACACATATATACATGTTACTAAAACGGTGCAGAGAAAAAATCCTCCGATCATGTACGGAAGTATTCGAATTAAGAGCATAATATGATCGGTAAATGTGACGGAAGAGGAACGCAAGGAACTATATAATGTTTCAAATTGTGGAAGCAAAACGAAATTGAATACAGCAAGTATTCCTATTAGAAAAAGAGATAAAAATATCGGATAGCGGAGTACCTTCATCATATCTTTTTGATGTTTATCTTTTCTATACAGTAGTACACTTCCTTGTTGCAATGCAAAAGAAATATCCCCATGCCGCTGTGCATAAAATAAATAACTTAATATGTCTGGATGAAACATGAGTTGGTGAAAAGCATCGTGAATACTTCGACCATTTTTTAATTCCTCTGCAATATGTTGTAATTGAATTTGCTTTTGAGAAGATAGCTGAAATTGCAAAAACTCTAACGCTTGTAAAAGCGAATAACCCTTTTCTAACAATTCTCCAAGCCTTCTTAATAACAAGACCTGTTCATGTAATCGCCACCCTTTTCGTTCAAACATAAACATCCTCTTCTAAAAAGCCTAAAGCATACCCTTTTCTTATACATGATTGTAATGTTTCATAATGATAAGTTACACGCTCTCCATTTGCTTCACGAATAGCTTGTTTCAATTCATAGCCATATAACAACTCATAAACGCTTGCTTGCCGCACTTGCCTCATTGCTTTACATAACGGTGAACATTTCCCTTTGCAAAATGGACACTTCAATTCAACAAGGCGCTGCGCTGCCACAGCGAGCAATGATTGTTCAATTTCTTGCCGCGTAATCCCATAATCCATCAAACGCAGCACAGCTCCTCTTGCATCGTTTGTATGCAGCGTTGTCATTACTAAATGTCCTGTTAAACTTGCACGCACAGCTACTTTCGCTGTTTCTTCATCACGAATTTCACCGACTAAAATAATATCAGGATCATGGCGCAAAATCGCTTTTAAACCTGTTGTATACGTGATACCTGCTTTTTCGTTAATTTGAATTTGTAATAAACCATCCTTTCGCTTTTCGATTGGATCCTCAAGTGTAACAATTCGACGCGTTTGTCCCTTTTTAGCTACCTCTAACAAAGCGTACATTGTCGTTGTTTTTCCAGATCCTGTCGGCCCAGTAAACACGAGTAATCCATGAGAATGATGTACAAAAGAGAGAAGTGTTTTTGCAGAGCTGGGAAATAAAGAAAGCTGGGAAAGCGGTTGAACCGACGCTTGCAAGTGCAAACGAATGACGAGACTTTCTAAATACACAGTTGGCAGTGTAGAAAGACGCAAGTGCACTTCTTGTCCATCAATTTGTAAATACAATGATCCATTTTGCGGCTTACGTCTTTCCCCTATATCCATAGATGCTAAAAATTTAAAATGCGAAACAAGTCTTTCTCCAAATTCTTTTCCAATACAATGCTTCGTTACTAAATCTTTTCCAATACGCAATTGTATGACTGCATCTTCTTGTCGCGGCACGATATGTAAATCGGATGCCTGTAATGCACATGCTTCTTTCATAATTGTATTAGCAAAATGCTCAACACCATTCATAATTATCCCCTCCTCACTATGTATATACCATGGAGAGATACATAAGAAAAATCGTGACTTTCGCGTTTTCCCTTCCTCAAAAAGGAAAAATATGTTTGTGAAATTATGAACAATTTCTGAATTATTGACCAAAATTACCTATATGCAACTTTATCTGTATTATAATGTTAATATCTTGGATAAAGTGATAAAGGTGGAGATCCTCATGGAACAAGCTTTAAAAATTACAGGTGTACTATCTGATCCAACTCGTTATTATATTTATAAATATATTTCTCAAAAACATAGTTACGTAACTGTACAAGAAATCGCAGATGAATTTAATATCCATCCAAACGTAGCCCGTCTACATTTATCAAAATTAGAAGATGTTAATATGTTGAGATCTGAAACGAAGAAAACGGGAAAAGGCGGAAGACCAAGTAGATTATATGTATTATCTGAAGACTTAATTCAGCTGCAATTCCCATTTCGTGATTATCAATTATTAGCGAAAATCGCTTTTAATTCACTGCTTAGTCTCGGCGTGGCCGGTGAAAAAGCATTATATGAAACAGGCAAACAATTTGGTAAAGAAGTAATGGAACAACATATGCAGCGTTTAAATGTTAATGAAAATTCATTAACATTGGAACACAAAGTTCAAATTGCAAAAGAAGCATTATCAACTGCTGGCCTATCTCCTTCATTTGAATTAAGCACAGATGGCACACAAATTTTCTATGATGTGTACAATTGCCCATTTAAAGAAGTTGCTGTTCATCATCCTGAAGAAATTTGCAATATGCATAGCGATATGATGAAGGGAATTTTTGAAATCCTATTCCCAAACATGGAATTAACACGACATGATAACTTATTAGACGGATGTAAATCTTGCAACTACAAAGTTCATCTATAATTTCTTCATATGAAAATGTGTCAAAAAGAAGTCAATCACATGTGGCTTCTTTTCTTTTTTCGCAAATATTTACAATAGTAAGAAAAATAAACTATAATGAAGAGAGGTTTACTTTTTTTAGAAAAGGAGGGAGATTGCATGGAGCGCATGTTTCGCGTTCTCGGCTTTTGGACTGGAATTTTCTCAGTTATGTTTTACCTAGGGGATATGTACGCAACTGCACTATTATTTTTAGGACAAACAGGATTCTTCGTACTTTTAAGTTATTTAAAATTAACAGAGCGTATGTATATATACGTATTTGGGGCATATTTAACTGTTTTCTTCATTGGATTTACATACTATACAACATTTCTACTTGTCCCTGGAGCTGGGCATTAAAAAGATGGCAAATTGCCATCTTTTTTATTTTTTCTAATTACCTAGTTGACTTATAGGTTTTCTTGAAATATATTTTATATAACAGATTGGAATTAGGGGGAATCAACATGCATACACTGCTAGTCGGAATTAACATTGCGGTCATGCTTATATTAGTCGGCATATTGTATTATATGCAACGCAAGCATGTATCTTTTAATAAACGCGTATTTACTGCTTTAGGGGTCGGAATTACATTTGGTCTTATCTTACAATTTATCTATGAACCTACTTCTAAAGTTATTATTGATTCAAATAACTGGTTTAGCATAATCGGTAGTGGCTATGTAAAACTGCTACAAATGATTGTTATGCCACTAATTTTAGTTTCTATTATCTCAGCATTTACGAAGTTAAAATTAACAAAAAATCTTGGTAAAATTAGCGGACTTATTATCGGAATTTTAATTCTTACAACTGGAATTGCTGCCGCTGTTGGTATCGCTGCAAGCGCAGGGTTTGACGTTCAAGCAACTGGCTTACAACAAGGTGATGCAGAAACAGCTCGCTTAAAATTAGTGGAAGAAAAATTTAGTTCAATTGAACAAACACCCATTCCACAAAAATTATTGGAATTATTACCTACAAATCCATTTCTTGATTTAACTGGTGCACGTCCAACTTCAACAATTTCTGTTGTAATCTTTGCGGCGTTCATTGGAATTGCCTTTATCGGTGTAAAAAGAAAATATCCAGAACAAGCAGAGTTATTTAAGAAAATGCTTGATGCTGTTTATGCAATTGTAATGCGTATGGTAACGTTAATTTTACGCCTGACTCCATACGGCGTATTAGCACTTATGACAAAAACAGTCGCTGGCAGTGATGTGAATGCTATTTTAAAACTCGGTAACTTTGTTTTAGCATCTTACGTAGCACTTATCGTTATGTTTGTTATTCACTTATTATTAATTGCTCTATCCGGTTTAAACCCAATTCAATATTTAAAAAAGGTATTCCCGGTCTTAACATTTGCCTTCACTTCTCGCTCTAGTGCAGGTGCAATGCCATTAAATATTGAAGCACAAAAAGAGAAACTTGGTATTTCAGAAGGAATTGCAAACTTTGCCGCTTCCTTCGGGGTATCTATCGGTCAAAACGGTTGCGCAGGTATTTATCCAGCTATGCTGGCGATGATGGTCGCTCCAACGGTAGGAATTGATCCATTACAACCACAGTTTATTTTAACGTTAATCGCTGTTGTCGCTGTTAGCTCATTCGGTGTTGCCGGTGTAGGCGGCGGAGCAACATTCGCAGCATTAATCGTACTTTCAACAATGAACTTACCAATCGGAATTGTTGCTCTTGTTATCTCAGTTGAGCCATTAATTGATATGGGGCGTACAGCTCTTAATGTCAGTGGATCAATGACAGCAGGTCTTATTTCTAGTAAATGGCTTGGTGAATTAGATCATGAGACGTATAATCAAGAGGATGTTAAAAACGAAGAAGTTGCATCATAAGAAAAATTAAATTGAGACTTCCATTTTAAAAATGCTAAAAAACAAAGGACTCTAACATACTAGTGTTAGAGTCCTTTATTTTTTTCTACCATTAAAAAATAGCATAATATTTAAATTTTTACATTTATCTAACTTACATTACCGGCAGTTCCTTATTAGCAGTTAGTTCTTGCCTAACCCATGATTAGATAGCGTTTTTTTTGTCAGCACAAGCTCTGCAGTAATTGGTAAATGATCCGATGCAAAAGTGTCTATAACTTCCCCAGTACGAATTTTCACATCTTCAGATGTAAAAATATAATCGATGCGACGATTTGGGTTATCTACAGGAATAGTATAGTCCCCATCTTGACCAAGTACAGCAAATACATCTTTATATTGTTCCGTCATCTTCAACATTTCTGCACTTTCAGGTGTAGCATTGAAGTCTCCCACAAAGATGCTCGTTCCTTCTTTTTGCTTTGCTATATCAAGTATCTCTCTAATTTGTAGATTTCTTTGCTCGGCTCTTTTATTGTCAAGGTGTGTATTGTAAAAGTGAACGTGATTTCCTTTCACGTTAATCACAGTTTCCAAAAGACCGCGCTGCTCTGTCGGGTTTACTGGATATAAAATGTTAGTGAGCAGATGATTTTGGGAAGAAAGGATCGGATATTTGCTTAACACGGTCGTTCCATATTGCCGACGATGCTCTCCTCCTTGTAAAGGTTCATAATCAAGATTTGCAGCATATGTATACTTCATTCCTAAATAATTTGCTAACCATTTCGCTTGATCTTCAAAATTACTGCGCTCCGAAAAATGATTATCTACTTCTTGCAAGCCAATAATATCAGCATCTGATTGTTTAATAACCTCTGCAATTCTTTTCAAGTCCAAAATAGCATCTGTACCTTCTCCATGATGAATATTATAAGACATAACTTTAATGTCAGTTTTATTACCTCTTTCGAACATTAGAGGTTCTGCCGCAAGTATTTTACTGTTGTACGAGAACAGAGAAATAATGGACAGCAATAAAAGAACAGGAAAAATAAATGATTTCTTAAACAAATCTAACACCCTCTCAAAATTTTCTATTAAACTACTTTTAAAGAATAAAATACTTTTATTATAAAAATATTGGAATTTTGTAAAATCAATGTAAAAGTGCTTTTGATTTGACAACCTTGAAAAACTCATATGTAAACAAAAACAATATTACCCTTTAATGGAACCTTTTATGATGAATATGATTTTCATATGAAGTTTCCATAACACATCATTATCGTTAGAAACAAAAATAGATTTCATTTTTTATTTCTCTTTACCAAATTAATTATTTTATTATGTAAAAAGAATGAGGATACATGCTCTTATATTGAACATAGTATCCTCCAATGATTATAAGCTATTGATGCATGTCAAAACTTCTTTCTATTATTCAAAACGAACCTTTTCTCGCACAAAATAAAAATTAACGTTTCACTTCACAGCCCGTCCCTTTTACAAATAGCCATTTTGCTCGCACCATTCATGAAATTGCCGCACATCTACGCCTACTAAAACAATATCTTTTAGCTCTACATCGATGTTTTGACCGTCAATCACAATTATAAAATTTGGTTCTTCCTGCTTTTCTTTTTGCTTTATAATGCCAAGTCGATTTCGATATGGCCCATCCTTTACATATGCTTTTTGTCCTGTAATATCAAAATTCAAGATTCTCACCTCTTTTACTGCGCTCAACTTGAAAATACGTTTCCTTTCATTGCACTATTTCTCTATATATATGATGAAACAGTAAAAGAGTCCTTCCTTTATTACAATTATTTTTTGTTTGTATCATTTTTGTGAATTATACGTAAAGATTAGGAGAAAACGCATTTGGAAACGCTTTCTCGGACTTATTTCGTGTTATAATAGAAAAGCAGAACTTCGTAAAGAGGGAGAAAAATGGATATAACAATTATTACAAAAGTAATCGAAGCATTAAAATCATATGGATTTCAAGATGTAACATACTGCGAAGAAACAAAACAGTTCTTATTTCATAATCAAACCGATATCATGAGCGGCTATGCAGAAATCACATACAGCAATCAATTTGAAAAATTTAACGTGCAAATTCATCCAATTGAAACGCACCATCAAGCAGAGTTGCAAGAAGTTGAAAAGCATATTCAATCTTGTATACGAAAAGTTGAGTATTTGAATGCACTTCTTACAGGACAAAAAAAATTAACTGACAAAATTATTATTATGTAAAAAAAGAACGTGAAGCCCTCACGTTCTTTTTCATTTTTACTACTATATACCCATCTTCTCTTTCAATTGTAAACCAGTAACAGACTCTAATACATCCATTGCTTCTCCAATTGTCATATCAAAAATTGTCTTATCTTCTATATACGGAAACTGTTTAAATCGTTTTTCTAACATTTTTACTGCATCCGATGAAAATACTGCACTATCTATCCCAAATTCTGTTTCAAGCAAAACAATCCAATCTAAAATATGAAATCCTAATCCATTTACAAATGAAATGAGCTTTTCTTCAGGTTGCGCAGATAAAAATACGTAACGTTCCATTTCACCAAAAAGTTCCTCACCTAAGATTTCTGCTAATTCCTCATCATGTTCACGATTAACAATCTCTTCATACCCATAATCATCAACAAGTTCTTCTACTTCTTCTCCGTCCATACAAAGTAACTGACTACGTAGTGCATCTTTTTTAAATTCACTTTTCTGTACAACTTCTAAGAAGCTTGTTTCCCATCCTTGTTCTAATTTCATATATATAACTCCTTTATGCCTTCTTTATTTTTAAATATATATTTTTATTGAAGCTCTCTTTCGCTTTTTGATTACACAGCCTTACATGTTCAGATAAACTAGACGCCTTATATATTTTACCATTCCTATAGACAGACGGATCAATTAAGCGTTCCTTCCCACCTAGGTAACAAATATCGTACTCCTGTTCATTCTCTTCTAATAATACATTTGGGTGCAAAGTACTCAATAAATTCGTTACCTCTTCAACCTGACAATTTTTTAATTTTTGGAGCAGTGTCTCATCATCAAGAAGAAAGTCTTCAATATGTATCACATGTTTTTCTAGCGCAATTTGCAGTACATTTGTTAGTACATAATAGCTGTAGGAACCTAATGGATGTAAAAAGAAATCCAGTGTTTCTTTATAATACACCTCAGTAAACCACTCTGCTGCCTCTATGGTACTAAGGCAAATTTGTTGTTCACGAACAATTAATTGCTTTAAAAATGTAAAAACTTCTTGTTTTGAAATCATTCCATATGTATGTAAATCGCGAAGTGTATAATCTATACGATCCGCACATAAAGCTGGTAATGGTTGTTCCAACAGCATCCATTGTTCCCAGTTTTGAAGCATTTTAGAATCATACCCATACTTTTGTAAAATAAGAGGGATATCTGAGTTTTCAATGACTGTATCAAAAATATGTTCATGATAGTCTTCATCTTTTTTATGTAATACACGATCTACAACGTGTGAAAAAGCAGTATGTGACACATCGTGAAGCAATGCTGCAATTTGTTCCGCTTCACCCCCACCCAGCATTTTTACAAGAAGCATAACTCCAATTGAATGCTCATAACGAGTTACATTCCACTCTGGTTTTACAAGAAAGCTCGCTCCAACTTGATGAATTTTCTTCAACCTTTGCATAGCTTTTGTTCGCACAAGTTCTTCTAATACGCCGTCTATTTCAAAATTACCGTATATCGTATCATAAATCTGCATGATCTATGCGTCTCCTTTATTCATGACGTATGAAATAAACTCCTCCAGTTCTCCTTGAAAAATACTCACTTCTGGTAAATGGTAAAACGTTGTTTGCAGCGGGTTGTTTTTATGGTACAAATAAACTTTCTTTTCTAAAGCAATCGCCATACCAAGCTCCGTGTGACTCCCGTTTCCGCCATCTAATAAAAGTAGAAAAACATCAGCCTTTTGTATCGCCTGCTTTTCAGCCTGACCAATCTTCTGTAATTGTTCTCTATTCGTTGCTCTTTCATTTTGAGTCCAATCATATGTATGGCGCCATCCTGCTTCTTGCAATTTATTCGCTACAAATTGAACAAGATGTTTATTTTGAAAACCTGAGGCAATATAGAAATTCATATGAATTAGCTCCTTATTTATAAAAACAGCAGGGAAACTCCTTTTTTAGCGTTCACGATAATATATAGAGGAGGATCTTGCAACAGCTCGCAAAAAAGGCCCCACCTTCAAAACTTACTTTGCGTTTAAGTGGTGGGATGCCTGATGGTCCTCTTTTATTTTTTGTTTTTTATCACTTTCATCGGCTAACATTTCTAACTCGGCTGTTATTTCCGATTTTTGCAAGTTTCGTTCTTGTGAAAATTTCCTTGAAATGTAAACAATAACACTACCAACATACAAAACAAAACATATAATCAGAGCAGTATTTTCATAGAGACTCAGCTCCAACACAGTCACTCCTAATCCATTCGTATTTTCACGCTCAAAGAACTGGAATTCCCCTATTAAATCTCTGTTATTGTAACATAAATACAGCAATTCTTCGAACCTTTCATTCTACTAAAAAAGACATGATTTTTTAAAATCATGCCTCCGTAATATATTTCATAATGGTCTGTACTGCTTCTTTCCCACTATACTTTTTTAATTCTTTTTTATACTTTGCACAATTATGATTTAACTCTTGTATATGCTCCATAAGGGATGTCACTGTTACATTTTCTTCATATAAAACCGATGCATACCCTTGTCTTTCAAACGATTGTGCATTCAAAATTTGATCACCGCGGCTTGAAGCTTTCGGTAATGGAATTAAGATCATAGGCTTTTGCAATGTTAAAAATTCAAAAATTGCATTTGATCCAGCACGTGAGATGACAAAATCCGTTGCTCCTAATACATCTGGTAATTCTCCGTGTACATATTCAAATTGTCTATACCCTTCTATGCTTTGTAACTTCTCATCTAGATTTCCTTTTCCGCATAGGTGAACAACTTGATAATTTTTAAGAAGCTCTGGCAATGCTTCTCGTACTGTTTCATTGATTTTCTTCGCTCCTAGACTACCGCCCATAACCGTGATAACGGGTTTTCTAGCATGGAATCCAAGAAAGTGTAATCCTTTTTCACGATTTCCACGTAGCACTTCTTCCCTCACAGGTGAACCTGTATAAACCACCTTTTCTTTTGGCAAATGCTGCGCAGCTTCTTCAAACGTAACAAATATTTTCGAAGCAAAGCGGAGTGCAATTTTATTCGCTAGCCCTGGCGTCATATCGGACTCATGTAACAAAACTGGAACACGGTTTAGCCATCCACCAACTACTACTGGTACAGATACAAAACCACCTTTTGAAAAAATAACATCCGGTTTTAATTTTCGTATTCGCACATAAGCATCCATTACACCCTTCATAGCCAGAAAAGGATCTTTTATATTTTTCAAATCAAAATAACGGCGCAACTTTCCGCTCGCTATACCATAGTACGGAATTCCTTCGTTCTCTATAATCGTTTTTTCAATCCCTTGATAAGAACCAATATAAGAAATATCCCAGCCCTTTTCTTGCAAATGTGGAATAATTGCTAAATTTGGCGTCACATGCCCCGCCGAACCACCGCCTGTAAAGACTATTCTTTTCATACGCCTCCCCCTTCTACACTATAGTACACTAAAATATCGTGCTTCGGGGTGAGCAAATACCATCGCCGTTACAGATGCTTCCGGCTCCATCATAAATCCTTCTGTTAGTGAGATACCGATTTCCTCTGGCTGAATTAAGCGAAATAGTTTTTCTTGATCAGCAAGTTCTGGACAAGCCGGATAACC
This sequence comes from Bacillus sp. XF8, assembly GCF_017498755.1. NCBI lineage: Bacteria > Bacillati > Bacillota > Bacilli > Caryophanales > Bacillaceae > Bacillus > Bacillus sp. XF8. The sequence goes on from NZ_JAGDQK010000005.1 coordinate 45,596, forward strand.
AAAAGAAACGCGAATTCCTTGATATTTTGTACGGAAGCGCTCTTCCATCGTCATCTCCGGTGAATCTGGAATTCCAAAGCGATCACGAATTAACATATGTGTTTTCTCAGCGAGTCCCTCTGCTAATTCCAGCGCTAATGATTGAATCGCATGACTGCGCAAATAATCTCCTTTCTCCTTCCACTCATCCGCAATATCACGAACACCTTGCCCCACTGTAACAGATAAAAAGGCAACATAATCCATTTCATCACCGACAGGACGCAAGTAATCCCCTAAAGTACGGTACGGTGCTTTCACTTGTCTTGGGAATGAAAAACGCTCTAATACACGTGTATGATCTTCTGGATCATAAATAATGATAGTTTGTCCATCACTTTGAGCAGGGAAAAATTGATAAACAGCTTTTGGACGCAGCCAAGATTGACCTTCTTGTAATAGTTCATCAATTAAATTGTTTAATTCATGCGCCCGCTTATCTCCTTCCTTAAGCAGTTTTTTCACATTTCCTTTTAAACCAAGATGATGTCCAATTAACATTTGTCTGTTTAAAAATGGTGCAAGATGTGAAACTGGGATATCACGAAGTACGACCCGCTTTGTTGAGTCTGGTATCATAACCTCCGCTGGCGCCAACGGTTCGATTACAGCTGGCAGTTCCGCTTTTTTCTCCTCTTGTTTCACAACAACATGAAGATGACGATTCTTTTTTTCCTGCTTCATTTTTTCTCGTTCTTCTTCTTTTTGTAGTCGATTAATAAGATCAAGTCCTGTCATCGCATCGCTTGCATATAACACGAGTCCATTATAAGAAGGTGAAATACGGTTATCTGTAAACTTTCTTGTCAATGCCGCTCCACCTACAACAATTGGAATATCAATATTTGCTGCTTGCAAATCTTCAGCAGTCGCTACCATTTGTTGCGCCGATTTTACTAATAATCCAGAAAGTCCGATAATATCTGGTTTCTTTTCTTTTACCTCTTGAACAATGCGATCAGAGCGGACATTGATTCCTAAATTGACAATATCATAGCCATTGTTAGATAAAATAATTTCTACAAGATTTTTACCAATATCATGTACATCACCTTTTACAGTTGCTAGTAATACTTTTCCTTTTTTCGCACTATCACTAGATTCCATATAAGGCTCTAAATACGCAACAGCAGATTTCATACTTTCTGCACTTTGTAATACTTCAGCAACGATAAGCTCATTGTTATTAAACAAACGACCTACTTCGTCCATTCCGGTCATAAGCGGACCGTTAATAATATCAAGCGGCTTTCTTTCTTCTGTAAGCGCGAGACTTAAATCTTCCTGTAATCCTTGCTTTGTTCCTTCTACAATATAATTTGCTAACCTTTCATCAAGCGTTAATGTTTCTTGTATGACCACTTCTTTTTTCTTCGCAACCCGGTAAAAGTTCGTAAATTCTTCTAGTGTTTCTTTCGTTGTTTCGAATAATAGTGCATCTGCAAGTTCCTTTTCCTCTTCTGGAATGGATGCATAGCGTTCTAGTTTTTCCGTATTAACAATCGCGTAATCAAGTCCAGCCTTTGTTGCATGATATAAAAAGACAGAGTTTAGCACTTCACGACCAGCCGGCGGCAAACCAAACGATATATTACTTACTCCTAAAATCGTTAAGCACTCTGGCAAAGCTTCTTTAATAAGACGAATTCCTTCTATTGTCGCTTTCGCAGAGCCGATATATTCTTCATCACCAGTTCCTACCGGAAAAACGAGTGCATCGAAAATAATATCCGATGGACGTATACCGTATTTCTTCGTTAATAATTCGTAACTTCTCTTTGCGATTTCTAATTTTCTTTCAGCGCTAACTGCCATGCCATCTTCATCAATCGTCCCAACTACAATTGCGGCACCATATTTGTGGATAAACGGTGTCACTTTCTCAAAACGCTCTTCTCCGTTTTCTAAATTAATAGAGTTAATAACACCCTTTCCTTGTATATAAGTAAGAGCTTTCGCCATTACATTTTCATCCGTTGAATCAATCATAATTGGAACCTTTAATACTTTCGTAACCTCCGCTAAAAAGTTTTCCATATCTTCCACTTCATCACGGTCAGGATCCGCCATACAAATATCAATAATATGAGCATTTTTCTTCACTTGCGCCCTTGCAATTTCAGCAGCCTCTTCAAAGTTCCCTTCTGCTACTAACCGTTTGAATTTGCGTGACCCAATCACATTCGTTCTTTCACCAACAAATAACGGTCTCATAGAATCATCATATTGCAATGCTTCTAAACCACTAATCCCATGACCTTCTCGCTCATGATTCTCACGTGGCCTGAGAGACTCAAGTGAAGCTTTTATCGCTCTTATATGATCAGGCGTCGTCCCGCAGCAACCACCAATAATATTAATCCACCCTTCTGCAGCAAACTGTTTCACCTTTTCTGCAAGTGAAGTTGGTGATTCATGATAATGTCCATCCTCGTCTGGAAGACCAGCATTTGGATAACAAGAAATATAACACTCTGAGAGATCCGATAAAGAACGGATATGTTCGCGCATAAATTCTGGTCCTGTAGCACAGTTTAAGCCGACAGATAATGGTTCCATATGCTCAACTGATAAATAAAATGCCTCGATTGTTTGCCCTGCTAAAGTCGTTCCCATTGGTTCTATCGTTCCTGAAATCATAAGCGGAACCGTATGATTCGCTTCCACAAATGCTTGCTGAATCCCTAAATACGCCGCTTTCACGTTACGCATATCTTGGCTCGTCTCTACAAGCAATACATCAACACCGCCCCGTAATAAGCCCCGTGCTTGTCTAGTATAAGCTTCAATTAGTTCTTCAAATGTTACCCCCCCTGTTACACTGATCGCTTTTGTCGTTGGCCCTATCGCACCTGCTACATATACTTCTTTACCGCTCTCTTTTACCGCTTGTTTTGCTAGAAACGCCGCTCTTTCATTTAACTCCTCATCTAAATGAGACAGCTCATAATCATGCAGTACGATATTCGTAGCACCAAACGTATTTGTTTCGATAATATCCGCACCCGCTTCAATATAAGCTTTATGGATACCTAAAATAACATCTGGCCTTGTTTTTACTAAATATTCATTACACCCCTCGTATTCTTCGCCGCCAAAATCTTCTGCAGTTAAATCCGCCTGCTGAATCATCGTTCCCATCGCGCCATCTAATATTAAAATATCATGTTGTAATCTTTCTTCTATTAGTCTCATCAGTTGATTCCCTCTTTCACTTCTTGCTTTTCTTTCACATACTTAACGAGATTTTCTGTAATTTCATATTTTAAAAATGGTGTAATGAGATAAATACCATTAAAGTATTTCATCGCGGCATCAATTAATTCTTGTGAAATATGAATTCCTTCTTCAATTGCAGACTCCTGTGTTTCATGCCCATCCATTCTCTGTCTTACTTCCTCAGGCAATGTAATGCCTGGCACCTCAAAATGAAGAAAATCAGCATTACGCTTACTTACTAAAGGCATAATTCCAATAAAAATCGGCTGTTCTAAATGCTTTGTCGCCTGGTATACTTCTTCAATTAAGGCTATATCGTAAATTGGCTGTGTTAAGAAATACTCCGCACCAGCTGCAACCTTTCTCTCCATTCGCTTCACCGCTGCTTTTAAATGTCTCACGTGAGGATTAAAAGCTCCTCCAACAGAAAACCTTGTCGCAGGACCGATGGACTTTCCTAAAATGGATCGACCATCATTCATTTCTTTAATCATTTTAATTAATTCAATAGAAGACATATCATATACAGAAGTCGCTCCTGGGAAATCTCCAACTCGAGCTGGATCACCTGTTAAAGCTAATACTTCTTCCATTCCTAAGGCTGATAAACCAAGTAGATGAGATTGCAAACCAATGACATTATGATCACGGCACGTTAAATGCGTCAGTACTGGAATATCATGCTTCGTTAATAATGCCCCCATTGCCATATTTGAAATACGTGGGGATGCTAACGAGTTATCTGCTAATGTAATAGCATCTGCTCCCGCTCTTTTTAACGCCCTTGCCCCTTCAAAAAAGCGCTGTGTATCCAATGTTTTTGGTGGATCTAGCTCAACAACAACTGTCGTTTGCTTCTTTGCTTTCTCCGCGAGCGTAATATGAGTGCGAGAACGTTTTGTTTGTGTATGAATCACTTGCGGTCTGTGCACGATTTGCTTTTCTGTAACAGGCGTTAGGTTGGCGATTCCACGTTTCATCCCTTCGATATGCGCTGGCGTTGTACCACAACACCCCCCAAGTAGCCGAATCCCCTGTTCAATAAACTTCGGTGTCATTGCTTCAAAATAAGCAGGACTCCCTTCATATACGTAGCGCCCTTCCACATAGTTTGGAAGACCTGCATTAGGATAAGCTGACAAATAACCGTTCTTTGGAATCGATATCATCTTGAAAGCTTCCGTCATATGAAGCGGTCCTAGCTGACAGTTTAAGCCGACTATATTTGCACCGTAATCTAAAAGCCGCGTTAATATTTCATTTACATCATTCCCATTTTGAGTTGTGCCAGCTTCATGAAGCGCTAGCTGCGCAATAATTGGAATATCCGTTTGCTTCCTTAGCACTTTCACTGCATGTAGTAATTCAAATTCATCATAAAAAGTTTCAAGTAATAGCCCATCCACATGTTCTTCTATTAATGCCCCAGCTTGCTCAAGCAACATAAATTCCCGTTCCATGTCAGTCGTTGTGACCGCACCGATATGTTTCATCCCACCAATTGTCCCTAAAATAGCATTCTTATCTGTCACAGCTGCTTTCGCCAATTTTACCGCCGCTCTATTAATTTGAACAACCTGATTTTCTAAGCCATATGTACGCAATTTTGCTTCATTTGCACCATACGTATTTGTTTGAATCACATCTGCACCAGCAGCTATATATTGTTTATGGATAGATATAATTAAATCTGGATCTGATAGATTTAATTCTTCAAAACTACTTTGCAAACCATGAGAATGTAATAACGTACCAACTGCTCCATCACCAATAACAATTCCTTTTGATAATAAATCTAGAATTTTCACTTATCTCCCTCTTTTCTATTAATATAAAAATCCCCTCTTCACCTTGAAGAGGGGGACATCATCAATCCTCCTCTTATCATGCAAAACAAATTGTTTTGCAGGTATTAGCACCGTTTCAAACATTTCGTTTGAAGGTTGCCGGGTTTCACAGGGCCTTTCCCTCCACCGCTCTCAATAAGAGTTTGTCTTTATATTTTTTTATGTAATTAAAAGGAAATACGTTCCCCTTTTATATAAATCCAGTTTGATTCTTCAACATATAAGTCGCTGCCACGAAGAACAAAAGGTGACCTACACTCGTTTTCTCTCTTTGTTTTAACTTCGCATGGAGCAAGAAGAGGATGTGACAGCTTCCATGCATAGACGGATGCTCTTCTCACCTAAAAAGAAAGGTTGTATGCCGTTTTTTTAATTTGTATTTATATAGCAAACTTTGTTAATTTTTTCATAAATTTAGCATGAGATAGACTAAAAGTCAATGGAATTAACAGAAAAATAAAAAATATTTAAAATAAAGTTGCAATTCAATCATTTTTTATTGTAAAGTTAAAAACATAATAAAATTTCATACAAATTATTCTTATCTAGAGAGGTAGAGGGACTGGCCCTATGACACCTCAGCAACCATTAACACGTTCGTTAATAAGGTGCTAATTCCAGCAAATTGTGAAAAGATTTGACAGATAAGGAGAAGACTATATTTACATGAAAGCCTTCTTCTTAGAAGGCTTTTTTTATTTTTATCAAGGAGGAATTTCACATGTCAACAATCGAAACAAAACTAGCTCAAATCGGCAATCGAAGCGAAACTACAACAGGAACGGTTAATCCCCCTGTTTACTTTTCAACGGCTTATCGTCATGAAGGAATTGGAAAATCAACAGGTTTTGATTATTCACGAACTGGAAATCCAACACGTGGTCTTTTAGAACACGCAATTGCCGATTTAGAAGAAGGCGAACAAGGCTACGCCTGTAGTTCTGGAATGGCAGCTGTTCTTCTTGTTCTTTCTTTATTCCGCTCTGGAGATGAACTTATCGTATCAGAAGACTTATACGGAGGAACCTATCGTTTATTTTCGGAACATGAGGAAAAATGGAATATTCGATGTAGATACGTAGATACACAATCTATAAAACAAATAGAAAAAGCTATCTCTTCTCAAACAAAAGCTATTTTTATAGAAACACCAACTAATCCATTAATGCAAGTAACAGATATTACAGCTGTAGCAGCCGTCGCAAAAAGACATGGATTACTTTTAATTGTCGATAACACTTTTTACACCCCATACATCCAACAACCGTTAACTGAAGGCGCAGATATTGTGCTTCACAGTGCGACAAAGTATTTAGGTGGTCATAATGATGTCCTAAGTGGCCTAGTCGTTGCAAAAGGCCAGGCACTTTGCGAAGAACTTGCTCACTATCATAACGCTGCTGGTGCTGTATTAAGTCCATTTGATTCATGGTTATTAATTCGCGGTATGAAAACATTGGCTCTTCGTATGAAACAACATGAAGAAAACGCAAAGAAAATCGTTTCTTATTTAAAGGGGGAGGACGGTGTAACCGATGTTTTTTATCCAGGAAGGGGCGGCATGATTTCGTTTCGCCTTCGCGATGAAAAATGGATAAATCCTTTCTTACAATCTTTATCGCTAATTACCTTTGCAGAAAGCCTTGGCGGAGTTGAAAGTTTAATGACGTATCCAGCAACACAAACACATGCAGATATCCCAGAAGAAGTGCGTACAGCACGCGGTGTATGTAATCGTCTCCTTCGTTTCTCCGTCGGCATTGAAAACGGGGAAGACTTAATTCAAGACTTAAAACAAGCAATTAAACATGTGAAAGAAGGTGTAAAAATATGAGTTATTCCTTAGATACACTCTTACTTCATAACCAATATAAACATGACCCACGAACAGGTGCTGTTAACGTTCCCATCTATAATACATCAACATTTCATCAATTTGATGTAGATACATTTGGAAAATACGACTACAGTCGATCCGGTAATCCAACGCGAGAAGCACTAGAAGATATTATTGCTTTACTAGAAGGGGGAACAAAAGGATTTGCCTTTGCATCTGGAATCGCAGCAATTTCCACTGCCTTTCTTCTTTTATCACAAGGCGATCATGTTCTTATTTCTGAAGATGTATATGGAGGGACTTATCGCATTGTAACAGAAGTTCTATCTCGTTATGGGGTTTCACACACATTTGTTGACATGACCAATTTAGAAGAAGTAAAACAAAATATTAGACCGAACACAAAAGTCTTTTACGTTGAAACACCATCCAATCCATTATTAAAGGTAACCGATATTCGCGCTGTTTGCGAATTAGCAAAATCCACCGGTGCACTTACATTTGTTGATAACACATTTTTAACACCGTTATTCCAAAAACCAATTGAACTCGGAGCGGATGTTGTACTTCATAGCGCGACAAAATTTATTGCGGGGCATAGTGATGTTACAGCTGGATTAGCGGTTGTAAAAGATGAGGAACTCGCTAAAAAACTCGGCTTCTTGCAAAATGCATTTGGCGCTATATTAGGACCACAAGATTGTTCTCTCGTTCTTCGCGGCCTGAAAACATTACACGTGCGTCTCGAACACTCAGCAACAAATGCAAATAAAATTGCACATTACTTACAAAAGCACTCAAAAATTCAGAATGTGTATTACCCTGGATTAGAATCACACCTAGGCTATGACATACAACAATCACAAGCACAATCTGCCGGTGCTGTTCTATCTTTCACGCTGCAATCTGAAGATGCGCTGCGACAGTTTTTATCTCAAGTTAAACTTCCTGTATTTGCAGTAAGTCTAGGAGCTGTGGAATCCATCCTTTCCTACCCTGCAAAAATGTCACATGCAGCATTATCACAAGAAGCACGTGATGAAAGAGATATTTCTAATTCATTGCTCCGTTTATCAGTTGGCCTTGAAAATGTAGATGATTTAATTGCCGATTTTGAAAATGCACTTTCTTATGTCGAAGAACCTGTGAATGCATAATGATAATCTTAAATAAAATATAAAAAGAACCTAATTTTTAGGTTCTTTTTATATTTCCATTTGCATCGTGTCATGCGCAAATATAATATCGAGTCCATTTTTCTGAAGATCCATTGCGATTCCACGTAGTTCGTCATGGCCAAGATTATCAACTTCTTCAATATGCGTAATAATTGTTTTCTTTGCTCTTAGTTTTTTCACAACTTCTAAAGTTTCTTCAAACGTCGCTTCTCGCATTCCCTCAATGTACGCACGTTCAAGTAACCGCTTTTTTGTTTTTCAGCTAAATTCAACCATACCCATTGGTAAGATTGCTAAATCTAAATTTCCTATTAAATGTGTCGGTGGTTCCCATTTATATAGCTCATCAGGTGCAATTAGTATTTTCTTTTCATTTTCTTCTAATAGGAATGCATAGACATATTCTTCATGTAAACGGAATGGAGTAACTTTAATATTGTTCTTAATAAAAGAATGCCCATCTTGTAAAACTTGAAGATCTATCCATCCTTGTTGATGCATAAATTGTAAATGATCCCATGAACCTAAAAATTGTTTCATATCCTTAGCCACTTGTTCCGGTAAATAAACTGTTGTTTCCCAAGCTTTCTTTGTTTCAAAAGCCATTGTTTCCCAAATTCTTCTCCCCATCGTATGATCAGGATGCCAATGTGAATAAATTCCCGCTTCCACTCTTTGAATATGAGCTCGCTCTAATTGCAGACGTATTTCCTCTGGTGTGTCAATCAACAAGCTAAGATCATGAATAAACACACTCGGTCCCATTCGGCTATATGGGACACCTTTTTCACGAGCTTCTTTACACACTTTACTATCGCTCCCCGGTCTTGGGATAGGAATAGCTCCACCTGTTCCTAAAAATTCAATCTTCATGTTATCCCTTCTTTCTATCAAAAATTTCTATTCTATATAAAAGTGCAAAAACCTTTTTCTCATTATTTTAAAAATTTTGTATATTTATTTGAAAGAACAAAAAAATCATGATAAAATCGTGTTATAAATGTATCTGTATCTTTAAACATATTGTAATTTTCATCAAAAAATATCTTGTTACAAAACGTACAAATTTTGCAAAGTTATTTACATCACGTTCTCTTTTCTTACAATTTCTTTACTTTAGAACATTTTTTCTGCAACAACTATTTTCTTTTCTTTAGATTTTTGGTATGTATAGTATGGGTATAACAGCTCGCATGGAGGTGGAAAAAAACATGTTAGAAACCTTTCAAAAGGAATTAGAACTATACGAAAATAATGCAGAATTATTGAAAGTTCTTGCTCACCCTGTTCGTTTATGTATCGTAAAAGGTTTAATCGAACGCGGTCCAAGCAATGTTTCGACAATGTACACAGGCTTAAATATGCCACAATCCACAATTTCACAGCATTTAGCGAAATTAAAAAGCGCTAAAATTGTTTCTAGTGAAAGAAAAGGATTAGAGATTTACTACAAAGTAGAAAATGAAACAATCATTCAACTTGTTCGTGTATTACTAGGTTAGGGGTAACCAAAAAGAAAAGAGCGTATTCTATATTTTTTATCTCATATCTTTAATATAAATATATATCATGAGAGAAAATATACAATACTACATATCCTAAAGTCGTATCAAAAAAACAAGACGCAGAATCATTCTGTGTCTTGTTTTTTCTATATAGGTAAATACTGCTTTACATCAAAATGTAACATTCCTTTTTTTTGCATAACAACATCAAAAGCATCGCTCATCCCTCCATGTAAAATCATAGAAAGAATCGCCCTGTTTTGTTTCTGTTTCTCAGAAAAAGGATCGGAATCTTGATGACTAGCAAGCTGTTCTAATATACCTGCCGCAAGCAAAAATTCCCTTTGTTTTGTATGCCACACTGTATGTAAATTGTTCTCTTCTCCTATTTCCTTCAATTCATCCCAATGAATATGTGTTGTTATATCCATTTCACCTGGATACTTCAGAGGGTTTCGAATGAGCCTATGGTTATAATACCCCCTTAGACTCCCTTCATGGCGCGCAGGATGCATCCACTCTGCCTTTGTATATCCATAATCCACCGTGATGAATAAGCCTTCCTTGAGCCACCTTGCAACTTCTTGCACATAGATTTCCATTGCTATTGGCACTTCAAATCGCTGCCCTTCAGAAAGCTGAATATGACGTCTCCGGAGATAACTACTTATTCTTTCTTCTATCGGTCTTAATACTTCTATAAGCTTTTCTTCATCTGTATACGTAATCCGTACTTCATACAAAATGCCATCTCGCTTCTCAAGCACTTTAACAGGAAATGCATCAAACAATTCATTTGAAAAAACAACTCCTGTAAAAGACTCACCTAACTCCTCATAGGATTTATACTGCGAAACATTTTGAAATGACTCAAGTTGACGTTTTTGTAACTTTCTATGGAAAGGACTCACTTCAATAATAGAATACTGTAAATCTGCAAAAGTCTCCGGAGATAACTGCCTCCATTCTTGTAAAACAGCATAGGCAAATCTCCCTGTTCCTCCACCAATTTCACAGATGTTTGGAGGGATTTCTCCATTTTGGGCAAGACGAATAAAAAAACGTGCGAATGTCTTTGCAAATACAGAAGAAATATTGCTACTCGTAAAAAAGTCACCATTCCTTCCAATCTTCTCACGTTCTTTCATATAGTATCCGCACTCCTCATCATATAGTGCAAGGTTCATGTATGTGCTATATGAAATCGAATAATCCTTTTCTTTCTCCATCCATTTTCTTAAAATGAACTCCATCCCCATATAGCTCCTTATTGTAAAAATGGATTATTTTCTTTTTCAAAACCAATATTTGTTTCTGGTCCATGTCCGCATAATACTGCTGTTTCATCTGGCAGTATAAATAATTTTTCTTCAATGCTTCCAATTAATTCTGCAAAACTTCCGCCTGGTAAATCTGTTCGACCAATACTCATTTGGAATAATACATCACCTGAAAATACAGCATTTGCCTCTTTACAGTAATATGAGATACTGCCTGGAGAATGTCCTGGCGTCTCAAACATTTCAAATGTAAAAGATCCAATTGTTAATGTTCCTTCTCCTTCAATAATTTCATCAGCTGGTTTCGCTGTAATGCTTCGATTCATCATAAAGATTTGTGAGCCATTTACAGTGGCATCTCCTAGCCAATCTGCTTCCACTTTATGCACATATACTGGAATACTGAAAGCATCTCGCACTGCGTCAACTGCACCAATATGATCAAAATGAGCATGCGTTAATAAAACTGCTAATGGCTTCAATTGCTCTTCTTGCAAATACGTTACAAGTTTCTCCCCTTCACTACCTGGATCAAAAATAATACATTCTTTTTGATCATTGCTTAAAATGTATGCATTTGTTTGTAATGGCCCTAATGGCATTTGTATCCATTTCATTTTTAAATCTCCTCCAGTTGTTGAACTTACTTTTATGATACAACATTTCTTTCCCTTAGGAAAAGAAACGATGCTGTCTCGACAATCATTTCTAAAACATGTACAATAAAAAAGAAGAAATATTGCAAAAACTCAAACGAAAGAATGAGAGAGCAGAGGGGGATCATATATGGGTCTTGTTATCATTTTTGCGCTAGTCACTCTGTTAGCTGTATTCGCAACTCTTAGAACGTTACGTGAAAAAAATCTACTTGCGGGCGGCTTTGCCATTGCAACCGTACTTGTTTTCGGATGGTTTACAATTATGACTGTCCTTAATAGCGGGTACCCACCTGCTACTTAATTTACTTACCGTTCTATTCTTCATCAAGATTTTGCATAAAAAGAGGAAGGGGTCTCCCTTCCTCTTCTTATTATCATGCAAGTATCAGTAGTCGCACCTTCATTTCGATTCGTCCTCACTGATTACCTTCTTTTTACTTGATAACCTCATATTTATGCTTCTTCACAAGCCAAGCTCCGCCAATTACACCTGCATCATTACCAAGTGTTGCAATCGCGAGCTTCGTGCTCTTAACAGCACGTGAAAATGCATATTGTTCAAAATAGCGCTGAATTGGTTGTAACAATGCATCACCAGCTTTTGATACACCACCGCCAATTACAATCTTTTCTGGATTTAACGTACTAGAAAGGTTTGCTACAGCTAGTCCTAAATAAGAAGCTACTTTTTCTACAACTTGCCCCGCTAAAACATCGCCTTGTCCAAGTGCTTCAAACACATCTTTAGATGTAATACCTCCCTCTTCTTCTAACATAGAGCGAAGTACACTTGGTTCATCTGAATTTTGTAATTTTTGCATAGCGACACGTACGATACCTGTTGCAGATGCTACTGTTTCCAAACATCCAGATTTCCCGCAATTACAAGGAAAGGCATTTTCTGTTACGACTGTAATATGTCCGATTTCACCAGCAGCACCGCTTACACCGTGCACGATCTCACCATTTGCAATTACACCGCCGCCAACACCAGTTCCAAGTGTCATACAAACTAAATCTTTTGCTCCTTCACCAGCACCTTTCCACATTTCGCCAAGCGCTGCTAAGTTTGCATCATTATCAACTACAACAGGTAATCCTGTTTCTACTTCTAATAAATCTTTTAATGGATAATTTTTCCACCCTAAATTAACTGCTTCATAAATCATACCAGAAGCGACATGCACAGGCCCAGGAGCACCCATACCAATACCAATTAACTTACTCTTTAATTCTCCTAGTTCCTCTAACTTTTTATCAATTGCTTTCGCTACATCTAATGTAATATGTTTACCTTGCTCACTTGTATTCGTTGGGATTTCCCACTTATGTAAAATTTCACCGTACACATTAATAAATGCTAATTTAATCGTTGTCCCGCCAAGGTCAACACCAACTAACCACTTTTCTTCCATTTTTGCTAACCTACCTTTATCTAATTCTTGCTCATCTCTTTTTGAATCTCTTGCTTCAATAAAAATAAAGCTGTTTGATAGTCTTTTGGCTCAATCAGCTGTGATTGATTTAATTCACGCAATTCATCTTGCATTAATTGTAAATCAGCGATTCGATCACCTGTGTAAATGATTGTTCCAAATTTTTTTAGCAATTGCTGAATATCATAAATTGATATCATTTCATCACCCTCTATGTCCACTTATTATGGAAATATAATAAGAAAACGTTCACATATTTTATTATAATAAACAAGAAAAAGTCTCGTCAATTTTTATTTGTCTATACAAGTCCATTTTGAACAATTGTTTCTTTTTCTGTAATAATTTTTTGTACATTTTGATCAAATGACTCTGTTGGGATATAACTCACAATTTGAAAACCAAAAGCTAATGATAGCGTTTTCCCTTCATACTGCACAAGATAACGATCATAATAACCACCACCGTATCCAATGCGTTCCCCTCGTCTTGTATATGCAACTCCAGGTACAAAAAGAAGATCAATTTCATTTGCCTCTGCTTCTACTGTTAGCGCAGGAATGGGTTCACGCAAGCTCATATATACTGTTTCTAATTGATCAAAATTTGTAATTTGACGAAAGGTCATCGTTCTTGTCTCTCTATTACACTTTGGCACAACAACTTTTTTACCTTCTCGCCATGCTTGTTCGATAATTACATATGTATTGACTTCATGTTCCATCGAAAGAGTAATCCCAATTGTTTCCGATTCTCTCCACTCTTTTTGTTCATATAAAGAAAACACGATTTGTTCTGATAAAGTTTTGTGCTGTTCTTTCGATAAAGAATTCATTTGTTCTACTATTTTCTTACGTAAACGTACCTTCTCCTCTTTCACACGCTTTTCCCCCTATAAAGTGATCTTTACTTAGTTTAAAATTATAATCGCAAAAATGAATTACGTTCTTGTGAACAGTTTATCATTTTTTTCATGTATCATCACTTTTCAATCAGGGTTATAACCATAGTAAAAAAAGAAACAGTAGGAAATATTCCTACTGCTTACTTTGTTTCACGGTGTAACGTAGACTTCTTGTCACGCTTGCAATACTTTTTAAGCTCAAGGCGCTCCGTGTTGTTACGTTTATTTTTCTTTGAGATATAGTTACGATCTCCGCATTCTGTACATGCTAGAGTAATATTCACACGCATTCTTATTTCCCTCCAGTCACTAATAACTTAAATCAGACTATACTATAATACCACTTTTAAAATAAAAATTCTACACCTTTTGATATTGTCTAATTTTTTCTATAAGAGTTTTCATATTTTCCTTTGCTATTACTGGGTTTCTCGCATGTGAATATACAAGAAATTTTGGATGTTTTGCATCAGAAACAATATAAGACCACTCTTTTTCTGTATATTTAAACTGGATTCCCTCTAATACTTCGACCTCCCTTTTTTCCATATCTTGCAATAACATTCCCATTACTTTTCCTTTCTCTTTCCACGAACAAACAACTTCATCACATAATAAGTAAAGGGGCAGCGATTGCTCTAACATCATCGACAAAGTGTTTCCTTGCCTAGCAATTAGTTCGAATAATTTCCCAATTCGATATAAAATATCTCGCTGCCACCTCATCTGAAACTTACTTTGTTCACCGTACATATAAAAAAGAAGATAGCACTCACCTAATTTTAACGATAATGGATAAACACTTCCTGTCGTCTCAAGTAATAAATCAGGTACAGCGATTTCTTCACAATTTGCACTCTGGTAAATCCTACCATTGTTATCGTATAATTCAAATTTATTTCCTTGTTCATAAAACATAAGGGCCATATGAGCTCTACTTGATTTCATTAACAATTTCACATGTTCTTTTTGCTCGTTAGCATAAATCCATGTAATCGTACAACCAAGTTTTTTTAAGAAGGATATAAGTAAGGGCTGAATCATTTCATCTCTCTTATTAATGAGAAGGTGAAATTTTTGCTTTCGTATCGTTTCGATATCTAAATGCGCTAAAACAGATTCAACATATTTTTCTAAACAAACATGTACCGTTTCATTTCGTCCCATGCCTTTATCATATACGTAATGAAATGCTTCTGACGTATACAAGTGTTCCATTTCTTTTTGCTGTTTATATGATAACCGTATGCCATCCTTACCATATAGTTGCATGACAATTCCTTCTTCTTGTTCAAAGCGAATTAAAACGCCCCCTGTACATCCGAGCTCATGAATTGCATATTGAAAAGCTGAATCGTTCATTTCTTGACATTCCATCGTATACAAGCCAACACCATGAATGGCATGTAGAAATAACTTTTTAAAAACACTAATTTCTACATCTTCATAGCCTCCGACCAATATACGCTCCCCTTTTGAAAAAAGAGAACCATATGCCATTGCAACTTTCACAACAACTTGAGGTGTCATTTCTATATTACTCCTACCTACTACCCTACTTTTTTGTAACCAGCCTGAGTTTTTTTCATTTTCAGTAATTCCTGACGAGTCAATAATAGAATGACTATCAATCACTTTACCCGGCCATAGTTTTCCACTTTGTTGTATCACTGTATTTTTTCCAATCTGGCAATGATCTGCGACCACACTTTTCTCAAATAAAGTAACATCATCTTTAATCATCGTATTTTCTCCAACGGTCGCTTCTACTAACTCACAGCGTTTTCCTACATACGTATGGGCAAGAACAATACTTTTTTGAAGGTGCGTATAATCTGATATAGTGCTGTGCTTACCAATAATTGAATACGGCTCAATTATCACCCCAGTCCCAATGGTCGCTCCTTCTCCGATGAAAGATGGCCCACGCATTTTTGTTCCCTTTTCAATAGTTACTCCTTCTCCCATCCAAACCGTCGGTAGTACTTCCGTATAAGAAATCGGTACCTGTACTTTCTTTGTAAGCAAATCAAACTGAGCCTGCCGATATTGATCTAACGTACCAATATCCAACCAGTATCCTTCCGCTTCATATCCAAAGAGCGCTTTTTTATTTTCTAACAAAGGAAATACATGCTGACTAAAATCAAAAAACTGCGCTGATGAAATATAAGAAAAAATTTCGGGATCCATAATATAAATCCCTGTATTTACAATATTTGAAATCACTTCATTCCAGCTCGGTTTTTCCATATAACGTATAATTTCACGCTCTCTATTCATAACGACTGAACCAAATGACAGTGGGTTTTCCACTTCCTTCACAAACATCGTGACCAACCTATTCTTACACTTATGAAATTCAATTCCTTTCGATAAATTAAAATCCGTCAATGCATCTCCACTAATTACAACAAATGGCTCATCTAAAAACGCTTCTGCTTGTTTAATGCTTCCTGCCGTACCAAGTGGTGGTAAATCTTCAAAATAATGTAAATTTACTCCCCATTTACTTCCATTACCAAAATATCGCCTAATAGCCGTACTCATATATTGAACTGTAATTGCAATCTCATGAATACCATACCGCTTTAGTAACTCAATATTGTATTCCATAACTGGTTTTTCAAGTAATGGTAACATCGGCTTTGAAAGATTACATGTTAACGGTCTAAGACGTCTTCCTTTTCCTCCAGCTAAAATAACCCCCTTCATATACATTCATCCTCCACTTTTATAATGTTGAACGACCTTGTATATCATATGTATGTCACTTATGTAGAAATTAACCATTTCACTGAACCTTAATGGTAAGCGCTTACTTTATAATTTAGTAAGGGAAAATCATAAAGTGAATCTTGAATCAGTCCTCACCCTTCACTGAGTATTCACCTTCACCAATCAGGCTTTTACAGGCCTCCCAAATTTTCTCGTCCCACCTAAGTCTTGAGGTAAGGATTTTACTGCCCTCAATAACAAGACAAACAAATTACACCTATATTGTTTCATTTTTCCATATCACATTATGATACATCTTATCATCATAGATAGAACAAAACAATGAGCTTTTTTTGTCATGTTTTGACTAAAAAAGCAAGTGATATTCCATCACTTGCTAGCTTTTTCCTCTTATTCATTTAATAAATAATGCTTCCCTTTTACTAAATAAAAAACATTCTCGGCAATATTGGTAATGTGATCTGCTACACGTTCAATGTAACGTGCAATAAAAGATAATTGTGTAATTTGCGTAATCGCTTCAGGATCTTCAGGGATAGAGGAAATAAACTCACGAATTGCTCTCCCGTATATTTCATCAACAGAATCATCCATCTCTGCAATTTGTTTTGCAAAAGTTAAATTTTCTTCTTGATATGCTTCTAGCGATAACTTTAACATATTCGCGGCAATCGTAAACATTTGCTCTAGGCTCTGCAAGTTGACAGATATACCTTTTTCTCCAAGCCGAATTGTTGATTTAGCAATATTTACAGCATGATCTGCAATACGTTCTAAATCTGTTGCTGTTTTAATCGAAACAAAAATTCTTCGTAAATCACTCGCAACAGGTTGCTGCTTTGTAATTAACATAAGTGCAAGGTCATTAATTTCTTCTTCTAAATTATCCATGCGGTAATCACCATCAATGACTTCTAGCGCTATCTCTACCTCTCTCTTCCGAAGCCCTTCCATAGAGCGAAAAAGAGCTTCTCTTGCCAATTCTCCAAGTTCAATTACCTTTTGCTGCAGTGTTTGTAAATCATAATGAAATTGCTCCCTTATCACGTTGTTTCCCCCTTTAGCTGTTACATATATGAAAACTCCCGCCACTTAGCTCCTTTGGATCTTGAAGTAGGGGGTTCTCATGTGTCTTCTCTAACAGATGCTTAACACGAGTGGAGTTGACACAGCTGCCTGATAGCACAACCCCTCTATTCCATTGACAAATGCCTTTGAAACTATTTTTTAGTATATTGCACAAATCGTTCAAGAATGCAGTTACTAGCAATTCAGCTCCCCCTCAGCACAGTCCCTGAGGGGGAATTTTCTTACTTGATTTTTAATAAAGTGATAAAAGCCCCTTGCAAAGAGGCCTTTACGCTCAAAAATATTAACCAAATCGTCCTGTAATATAATCTTCTGTTCGTTTATCTGTAGGAGTAGTAAATAATTTGTTTGTATCTGTATATTCAACAACCTCACCACTTAAGAAGAAAGCTGTCTTATCAGAGATACGTGCCGCTTGTTGCATATTATGCGTTACAATTACAATACTAAAATCTTTCTTTAACTCTTGAATTAATTCTTCAACTTTTAATGTAGAGATCGGATCCAATGCTGATGTCGGTTCATCCATTAAGATTACATCCGGCTCAATCGCTAAACAACGCGCGATACATAAACGCTGTTGTTGCCCACCAGACAAACCATATGCATTATCATGTAATCGATCTTTTAATTCATCCCAAATCGCCGCACCACGTAAACTTTTTTCAACAATTTCATCAAGTGTCTTCTTATCACGAATACCATGAATCTTTGGGCCATAAGCAACATTTTCATAGATAGATTTCGGAAATGGATTCGGCTTTTGGAATACCATTCCAACATGCGTACGTAATTCTTCAACAGGATATGACTTATCAAAAATATTTCGATCCCGATATTCAATCACTCCCGTTGTGCGAACAATAGGTACTAGCTCTACCATACGGTTTAACGTTTTTAAATATGTTGATTTCCCGCAACCACTTGGTCCAATAATTGCCGTTACTTCATTCTCATGAATACTCAAATTCACGTCTTTTAATGCATGATCTTCTCCATACCATAAGTTTAAATTCTTTGTATCGAATACAACTTTCTTCGCTGCTGACTCAATTTTCATTTCATTTTTCACCTGTACATTTACTACTGTTGCTACCATTTTGAATTCCCCTTTCATCCACTACTTACGATTTCGTAACCATAAGACAACTGCATTCATAATGAGCAACAATCCTAATAAAACGATCATACCGGCTGCTGCTACATGCTGAAACTCCTCTTGTGGTCTACTCATCCAATTAAAAATTTGAATCGGTAAAACTGTAAATCTATCAAGCATGTTAAATGGAATATAATTAGCAAAAGCAAGCGCCCCAATGACTAATAGCGGTGCCGCCTCCCCAATTGCCCTTGATAAAGCCAAAACACATCCCGTTAAAACTCCTGGCAAGGCAGTTGGCAATACAATCTGATACATCGTCTGCCATTTTGTAGCACCAGCGCCATACGAGGCTTCTAACAGAGAATCTGGCACCATACGAATTGCTTCTTGACTCGACACAACAACAGTCGGTAATACAAGAAGACTCATTGTAAATGCCGCTGTTACTATACTCTCCCCTAACTGAAGACCATAGACAAAAATGGTTAGACCAAGCAATCCAAACACAACAGATGGCACACCCGCTAATGTTTGAATATTTAATTCTACGATTCTTGTAAATATAGATTGCTTTGCATAATGTTCTAAATAAAGAGCTGTACCTACCCCAAATACAAAGGAAACTGGTACTACTATACTCATAAATAAAATTGTCCCTGACAATGCAGCGGCAATACCAGCTTGCTTTGGATTACGCGAAGCAAAGTTCATAAAAAAATCTATTGAAAGATAACTTGCACCTTTTTCAAAGATTTGATAAAGCAATAAAACTAGTATGCAAATAGAAAATAGCATTGTCATATAAGAAATCGATTTATATATTTGATCCTTCCAAAAACGCGACGCCATATTTTCTTTTATTTTCTTTTGATTCAGCATTCGCATCTTATATCGCCTTTCTAAAACGACGCATAATCTGCTGTGAAATCATATTCATCATGAATGTAAACATAAGTAACGTCGCACCTACAGCGTACATACTATAGTATGCAAGCGTTCCATGAGGTGCATCACCCAAGCTTACTTGCACAATATAAGCCGTTAACGTTTGAACGGAATGCGTCGGATCTATCGATACATTTGGGGTTGAACCTCCAGCAATGACAACAATCATTGTTTCACCAATTGCACGTGAAGCCGCTAATAGAATTGCAGCCATAATACCGGTAAACGCAGCTGGAAATACAACCTTTCGCACAGTTTCAAAACGAGTAGCGCCTAGCCCAAGTGAAGCTTCTTTTATACCTTTCGATACAGCTCCCATCGCATCTTCAGAAAGAGAAGCAATTGTAGGAACCATCATAATCCCTATAACAATCCCTGGACTAATCGCATTAAAAAACTGTAAATCTGGAATGATACGTTGCAGGGCTGGTGTAACAATCGTTAAAGCAAAAAAACCATATACAATTGTAGGAATGCCTGCTAGTAGTTCTAAAATGGGCTTTAACACTTTTCTAACAAAGTGTGAAGCATATTCATTTAAAAATATGGCACACCCTAGTCCAATCGGAATAGCTACTATCATAGCGATTGTTGTTACAAGTACGGTCCCACAGACAAGAGGCAATATTCCAAACTTAGGCTCTTCAAAAAATGGTAACCATTCTTTTTCAGTGAAAAAAGAATACATTGGTATTTCACGAAAAAACATAATCGTTTCATTCGCTAGCGTAACAATAATGCCGATTGTCGTTATAATAGATACGCTAGCAATTGCCTTTAATAGTAACGGAACCATTCGATTGATTCGCTGCGTTTTTTTTCTTTTGATTGTATTTCTTTCAATCAAATGTTGCACAGAAAATGTAATTTGATTTTTGTCATTTCGGGCCAAAGATGAAAACCCCTTTCCATCCTGACATTATCTTTTTATTTCTGTTAACATTCGCAGCTGTTCACTATATTTCTTTTGTGGCAACTTAACATATCCGACTTCTTCCGCAAGCTGGCCTGCATGTTGCAACATAAATGTCACATACTCTGCCACACTGCTTTTCTTTCGAATAGAAGCATGATTTACATAAGCAAATAGCGGCCTTGACAATGGCTTATAAACACCAGATTGAATGGTTTCTTTCGTTGGTCGTACACCATTTACTTTTATGGCTTTTACCTTATCCTGATTTGCCATATAGTACGCATATCCCACAAATGCAATTGCATTTTTATCATTCATTACCCCTTGCATAATGACTTGATCGTCTTCAGATAAAGAAACTGTTTTTGCAAGACGTTTATTTTGCAAGACAACACTTTGAAAATAATCATACGTACCGGAATCAACACCTGGCGCATAAAATTGCACCTTTTCATGCGGCCATTTCGGATGAATATGTGACCATCGTTTCGTTTTTCCATTTTCACTCCATAATAGACGCAATTCTTCTATCGTCATATTATCTGCCCATGTATTTTGACGATTCACAATGATTGTGAGGCCATCATAAGCAATTTCAAATGGTGTAAACTGGATGGAGTTTTTTCTCATAAAGTCTTTTTCTACTGGTTTCACCTTGCGTGAAGCATTATTAATATCTACTTCACCTTTTCCAAACCGATGAAATCCTCCTCCTGTCCCAGATATACTAATAGAAATTTTTACACGTGGGTCTTTTTTTGTGTATTCTTCCGCTATCGCTTCCATAATAGGAAAGACGGTTGAGGATCCATCAACTCTCACTTCCCTCACATCATTAGTAGCGGATGTAGTAGACACATACGAAAATATAAAGCATGTCGATATTACTAAAATCTTGATACATTTTCTTGTCCACTTCACGTGTTGCTCCTCCTAGAAGTATCCCGAAGTAACAGGATTACAAATATAAGAATACTGCCGAACTATTAATTCGGTTTTAATAATTTGTAAAAGTTTTGTAAAGTTCAACATAATGTGGAGGAATACGATGTTTCTTTCTCATTTTCACTTCTTTTCTCCAACGTAGATATATGACCGGTCATACTATGAGAGAATCCATTTTTCAACACCCTATTTTGCATATATGATATGCTCGTCCACCATTACTACACTCTATGCATAAAATACAAAAAAAGCACACTATCTTTTGAGATAGTGTGCCAAATTTACATATTTTTATTCTTTTTCCTCTTTTGCATCTTTTGGCGCTTCACCTGTTACTTCTTGTTTTTTCAAATCAAAGTAAGCGTCCATAATTTCGCGACTAATGTACCCATTAATTCCTGTTTTATCATCATGTACCCATGGAACAACAACAGAGAATGCTACCTCTGGGTTATCAAGCGGTGCATAACCTACTAACGTTAAATTATAAACTTGTACACGCTCGCCGTTTGCTTTTTTCCCACTTTCTTTGTCACCGCCATATACAGTTTGAGCCGTTCCTGTTTTTCCGGCCGCTGTATATTTTGCTCCTGTAAAGTATTTCGCACCCGTACCACCAGATTCGTTAAACACTTGTCTAAAGCCTTCTTGAATTCGTTTAATTTGATTCTCCGGCATATCAATGCGGTTTAACACTTTCGGTTCCATTGATTGAATGACTTTTCCAACTTCATCTTGTTTCGCTGTTGGCTGGCGAATCTCCTTTACAACTTGTGGTTGCATACGATAACCGCCGTTTGCAATAGTAGATACATATTGTGCAAGCTGAAGCGGTGTGTAGTTATCATACTGTCCAATTGATAAGTCTAATAAGAAACCAGGTGTATATTCTGAACCTCTCAGTCCTGCTGATTCATTTGGCAAGTCAATACCTGTTTTCACTCCAAGACCGAACTGACCAAAGTAATAACGCATATCGTCAAATGCCTTTTTCTTAATATCTAATGTGCCACCTCGAACATATGGCACTCCTGCAATATTCATCGCCGTCTTAAACATATATACGTTAGAAGACATTTTCAAAGCAGTCAGGTCATTAATGTACCCCATCGTTTTCCAAGAAGATTTGATTGGTGTACCTTTTAATTTTATCGGTTCATCCAATAATGTCGTTCCAGGCGTAATTGCTCCTGTTTGATACCCAGTTAATAATGTTGCACCTTTTACAGTTGAACCCATCGGATACGAACTTGTCATCGTTCCTAATGCAAAGTCTTGCACCTTTGTTTCTCCATTTTCTTCCACAAGTTGTTTTCCAGCCATGGATAACACTTCACCATTTTTCGGATTCATCATCACAACAAACGCACGATCTAAAAGTGGTTCTGAACCTTTGAATTTCATTAAGTTTTTCGAAAGAATTTCTTCGACGCGCTTTTGCAATTCCATATCAATTGTTAAATTTAAATCATTTCCTCGTTGTCCTTTAGACACGTTTATTGTTTCTAAAATATTACCATCTTTATCTGTAACATTTCTTACTTCTGCTTTCGTACCATGAAGTGCATCTTCATATTGCTGTTCAAGATAACTTTTTCCAACACGATCGTTACGGTTATAATCCCTAACAAGGAAATAATCGAGCCGTTCTTTCGGCAATCCTTCATCTGAGCTTGTTACCCCACCAAGTACACTGCGGAACATATCATCATAAGTATATTTACGTTCCCAATCAACTGTTGTATCGATACCCGGTAACAATGCTAAGTTCTCACTAATGATTGCATATTCTTCTGGAGTTACATCTTTTTTTACAATTTGCGGCGTCATTGCATATCCGCCGTCCATTTTACTCTTTATTGCAAGTATTTCTAAATCTTCCGCTGTTAATTGATTTATTTCTGCCTCTGTCACGCGATTACGCTGACGCTCTGCAATTTCTTTATCATCAATTTTTTTCTCTTTTAATTCAGCTCGATCTTTCTTTGTAATTTTTGCTTTCGCTTCCTCTTCATGTAAAGAAAGCCAATAATCTTTTTTATCACGTTCTGTTAATTTATCTGGAGATACTTCAATTAGCTGCGCAAGTTTTTTCGCTGTTTCTAAACGCTCCTCCGAAGTCGACCCCTTCATTCTTGTAAACGTAATCGTACGAACCGGGTTATTATCCACAACAGCTCGACCATACCTATCAAAGATTTTTCCGCGTGGAACCGGATTACTTACTGTTGCGTTTTCTTTTTTTTCAACCTCATTTTTATAATCCTCACCATGTACAATTTGTACCATTCCAAGCTTCACAATGATCGCTGAAAACATTAAAAACACACAAAAAAACAACACGTTAAGCCGAAACGGAACGTGGGTCTTCTTTTTTTTCTTCTTTTTACTCATACGAACCCCCTCTACCAACAGCTATGTAATAGGAAAGGGACACCTTGTTATAGGTGTCCTCACTGCTGTTTTACATGTCTTTTTATTCTAGCATAAAACACGGAAGAAGTTAACCTTCTCGTTCAGTATGATTTTGTGTTGTTTCAGGTGCTGGAATCCTTGTTTTATTTGGATTCTCCTCCCCATATTTGACATTTCTAACAGCAAAATAAATAAGTAAATGTCCAGCTCCGAGAATACATAATAAAACAGGTAAGCTTTTTTCTGGTGAAAAAAATGATACCGCACATAAAAAACTTAAAATGGAACATATTCTCCCGCCGTTCAGCCATAGCTCTCGTACAACGATATACTCCACACGCCACTCTCTCGCCTGCCTTGCTCTTCCAATTACATCATATGTCATAGAACCATATGGAACGAGTAAAATTGGATAGGCAATGGCGATACATGCTGCATAAATGAGTAGTTTTACATATGTAACATGAAAAATAACTAAAAATACAACGACATACAAAATAATTCCACCAAGTAAAATCGCTTTTTTTCTCCATTCCTTTTTTAATATACGCGCAACAAAATAGTAGCATATAAAGGATACAGCTGAATTGACTAAACTATACTTTCCTAGCCCAAATTCACTTCCTGATGCTAAATAGACGTATACAGAAATAACAAAAACGAACGTTCCTTCTCTCAATCCTTGAAAAAAGTGTGCTCGGGTAATCCTTCCCCAGTTTTTATCAATCTTACGTTCTTTCAAAACTTGAACAATTTCATAGCGCCCTTCACATTCTCTTTTTGATAAAAAGAAACTTATGACAACAGCAACTGCAAATAAAGTTAGGGAAAGAAAAAAGATAACCGTATAACCGGTCCACTTCTCCATACGCGAAATCGTATACCCCGCTGCTATTGGCCCAATCATTCCAGAGAAGGATGTTAGCAGGCCGAGAAAACCGTTAAAAAAATCACGTGTTTCAGGCTCAGTAATTTCAAACGTCAACAAATTAAATGCCAGCCAATAAAAACCATATCCAATTCCTAGAAGACCACCAAGTAATAAAATATAATGTGAAGCATGCGTTCCCGCGAGTAAAACAACAATAAAAAAAGTCGCTAATGTTCCTACACCGATTCGCAGTAAAATGGCACGATCTATCCGCTTTGCCAATTTTCCTGCAAAAAGAAATGTTAATGGTTGCAATACAACGCTTGCTAAATTATACAATCCAAGGTTCAAATAGTTTTGCGTTTGTTTCCATAAATAAATGTTAACAAACGTGTTGGACAAAGAAATCGCGAGCGTGTATAATCCCCCCATAACAAGTAACAATACTAAATCACGATTCACCTCGACATCGCCAATTACATGTTTCCACTTCATAGATAACTCTCCTTTACTTCATGTTCTAGTCTTCCAAAGACCGACGCAATTATGTAAAAGAAAGCATACAAAAAAGCTAGGAGAATATTCCCCTAGCTTCTTCAATATCGACTGACATAAAACGGAATAAGCGATATTATTTAGCTTCTTGGTAACGTTTTTCAGCTGCGTTCCAGTCTACAACGTTCCAGAATGCACCGATGTAGTCAGGACGACGGTTTTGGTAATGTAAGTAGTAAGCATGTTCCCAAACGTCTAAACCGATAACTGGAGTTTTACCTTCTGTTAAAGGTGAATCTTGGTTTGGAGTGCTTGTTACTTCTAGCTCACCATTGTTTACTACTAACCAAGCCCAACCAGAACCGAAGCGAGTTGCACCAGCTTTTGCGAATTCTGCTTTGAATGCATCAAAGCTACCGAATTTCGCTTCAATTGCAGCTGCAAGTTCACCTACTGGTTGTCCACCACCGTTTGGAGATAGAATTGTCCAGAAGAAAGTATGGTTCGCATGTCCGCCACCATTGTTACGTACTGCAGTACGAATTGCTTCTGGTACTTCATTTAAGTTTGCAACTAATTCTTCAACACTTTTGTCAGCTAGTTCTGCATGACCTTCTAATGCAGCATTTAAGTTTGTTACGTAAGTGTTGTGGTGTTTTGTATGATGGATGTTCATTGTTTCTTTATCAAAGTGAGGTTCTAAAGCATCATACGCATAAGGTAAATTTGGTAATTCATGTTTTGCCATTGTTACATTCCTCCCATTTTATGTATTGCCAAAATAAATTGGCATACAACTTCATTTTACCCTAATTGCCATAGGGTGAAAACAAATTAAATCACATTTTCTTGCTATCATTAACGTAGCAAAATCCCCATTTCTTTTCAAACAAAATGCTCATACATTTCGTAAAAAAAAGCTTCCTTCTACAAGGAAGCTTCTCGTCTACATGATAAACATGCGAAATGGATATGGACCCTGTAGGACTCGAACCTACGACCGGACGGTTATGAGCCGTCTGCTCTAACCAGCTGAGCTAAGGGTCCAGAATTATGTATACAGCGGTGACTGAAATTCAGATTCATCACCAAGTCTCCACAGAACATTCATAAAAGCTGCAAACTGCGAGACATATTGATTAAGAAAGGTAAGATAAATTTACCATATAAAAAAGAAAAGTGTCAATTGTATTTTTACCTTCCTCCTCTCACTAATGGTTAACTCTCACCAATTCCACTGTTACTGGCAGTTTATCTTTTTTGCTTTCCGTTATATCTTAAAACAATTTTTTACTGCAAGTGAATCATTAACAAAGATTTTTTATCCCGCATTAACGGACAGTAAGCCCCCGATTCGTGAGGGCTAATAATCAGTGGAGGATGAAGAAAACCTCTACTGATTAAAATTTCACTTTATATAGCAAGTCTTCTATACAGTCCAATTATGGAGTATTAACTTTATTTCACGCGATATAGCTTGTGGTTCTCTAGATTCTTACGTTACAATGATTTTATGCATCAACCTATCATACATATAGCAAAGGAAGTGAATATATGTCCATATTTACTCAACTAGTAAAAAGTTTGTATTCGCCAAAAGACATGGCGCTTTTTCGTTTTCAAAAAATGGGAAAAACGATTCTATATATCATGTTATTGTGTTTACTTGCGACGATCCCAAAAACTTTTACATTTGGAAACTTCGTACAAGATGTCGTATCTTCTGTACATCAATCAATTGAAAAAGATCTCCCTGATTTTAAAATTGAGAATGGCGAGCTTCATGCTGACATCAAAGAACCTATTATAAAAGAAGATGGAGATTTTATTTTCGTATTTGACCCTAATGCAACAGATACGAATGCATATACAAATAAACAAGGTGTATTCGTCTTAAAAGATAAAGTCGTATCTATTAATAACAATCAAACACAAAGTCAAGCTTACAGTGACTTCGGCAATGGGACATTTGAGAAAAAAGATATCCAAGGCATTGTATCAGCCGTTGATAATATCTATCCATTCCTCATGTTTGGTGTTGGAATAGCCATTTACTTGTTCCAATTATTTATTTCATTCCTAGGCACAACCATTTTAGCCTTTGTCGGTTCAGCAATGGTTGGTCAACGAAAGGTATCTTACAAACAAGTTTGGACATTAACAGCTTACAGCTATACAATTCCAACCATTTTCTTTATGATTATGAATTTATTAAACATAATTGTGCCAGGAACATTTCTTCTGTACACTGCCATCATTTTAATTGTTCTGTACTTAACAATTAAAGAAATACCAAAACCGAAAGAAAAACACGAACTATAAAAAATGCCATTTTGGCATTTTTTTTTTGGACAAGCATATATTTCCTAACAAAGGAGTGAGAAATATGAAGAGACTTAGTGCATTCTTACTTGTGCTTGTTCTCGGTTACGTGTTTTATTACGATATAAAAATTGGTACTTTACCAATGTTAAGTTCATACAAAAAAACAACAGCTGCCCAAACTGTAAAAAAAGAAAATGTTGAGACAAAAGCAAAAAAAGAAACAGATGCACAGTATAAAGCGATTGAAGTAAAAACAGGAGACACTGTTTTATCCATTACAGAAGCGATTAACAAGAAAAAAGTTCCTTCTATTGAAACGGTAATCGATGATTTTAAACAATTAAATAAAAATACATCTTCTACAAAAATTCAAATCGGAAAATCTTACAAATTCCCGTTATATCAATGAACCATCACTTAATCCTTGTCAATTACATAAAGGCGCTGATACAATAGTAAAAGTGAAACCGAGCATATAGGTTTCTATTGCTTCATATCACATATACTATATTTGATATGAAGGGCAAAATAAGAAACTTCTTTTATAAGGAGAGCGATCTATTCGTGAATGAAATGACTCATCGTACAAAAACACGTCCTGTTAAAGTCGGTAATTTAACAATTGGCGGTAATAATGAATTAATTATACAAAGTATGACAACAACAAAAACGCATGATGTAGAAGCAACTGTTGCTGAAATCAAACGTTTAGAAGAAGCAGGTTGTCAAATTGTCCGCGTTGCTGTTCCAGACGAACGCGCAGCAAATGCTATTGCTGATATTAAAAAACAAATTAACATCCCACTTGTTGCCGATATTCACTTTGATTATCGTCTTGCTTTAAAAGCAATTGAAGGCGGCATTGATAAAGTACGTATCAACCCAGGAAACATCGGGCGCCGTCATAAAGTAGAAGCGGTTGTAAATGCTGCAAAAGAACGCGGTATTCCAATTCGTATTGGTGTAAATGCTGGTTCATTAGAACGTCATATTTTAGAAAAATATGGATACCCTACTGCAGATGGTATGGTTGAAAGTGCACTGCATCATATTAAAATTTTAGAGGACTTAGATTTCCATGATATTATCGTATCAATGAAAGCCTCTGATGTTAACTTAGCAATTGAAGCTTATGAAAAAGCAGCTCGTGCTTTTGATTACCCATTACACTTAGGTATTACAGAATCCGGAACACTATTTGCCGGAACTGTAAAAAGTGCTGCCGGTCTTGGAGCAATCTTAAGTAAAGGTATCGGAAATACACTTCGTATTTCATTAAGTGCTGATCCAGTGGAAGAAGTAAAAGTTGCTCGCGAATTGTTAAAATCATTCGGTCTTGCATCGAACGCTGCGACGCTTATTTCTTGTCCAACATGCGGTCGTATTGAAATTGACCTTATCAGTATTGCAAATGAAGTAGAAGAATACATCTCTACACTGAAAGTACCAATTAAAGTTGCTGTACTTGGCTGCGCTGTAAACGGCCCTGGTGAAGCTCGCGAAGCTGATATCGGTATTGCTGGCGCACGCGGAGAAGGTTTATTATTCCGTAAAGGAAAAGTCGTTCGTAAAGTACCGGAAGAAACAATGGTAGAAGAACTCAAGAAAGAAATTGATGTAATTGCCGCTGAAATGGCTGCAAATCAAGAAAAAGAAAAACAAGAGCAATAATAAAAACGGCTGTCTGGATGTTACCAGGTAGCCGTTTTTATTATATGTTTGTAAGAAAACTAAAATAAAAGCTCGTCAGTTTCGTAACTGACGAGCTCTTACTTTGCACACTTCGGGCAACGCCCATATATTTCAAACTTATGCCCCGTTACCTCATATCCTTTAAAATCTTTATTCATAAAATCCATTGGACAGGAAGTAATTTCTTTTGTACCACCACAATCCAAGCAAATGAAATGATGATGATGTTCCATAATAGAACATGTAAACCGGAAATGTTTTTCTCCATTTAGTTCTGTTTGTTCTAAAACACCAATTTCAGCAAATACCGTTAAATTACGATAGATGGTATCAAAACTTAGCCCTGGGTAATCATCCTTCATATGCTCTAAAACATCTTTTGCAGTTAAATAACGATTATGAGCCGCAAATAAACGTAACATTTCTTCCCTTTTTCCAGTGTGTTTATAGCCTTTTTCTTTCATAAGGCGTAAAGCTTCTGTCAGATTCATAACTATCCCTACTTTATGCAGTTTTTTTCTTCTTCCATAAGATTGCACCGATTAAAATAAGAACCGCTAGCATAACAATTGTACCACCTGGAGCTAAATCAAGCTGATAAGAAGCGAACAGCCCACCTATCACGGAAATTTCACCAAATAAAATGGAAAAGAAAATTGTTTGTTTAAAACCTTTTGCGATGCGGATACTTGCTGCAACTGGTAACGTCATTAAAGATGATACAAGAAGAACCCCAACAACACGCATTGATACCGCAATAACAAGCGCAACTAAAATAATAAAAATAAAGTGAATCCATTTTGCACGAAGTCCTGTTGATACAGCATATTCCTCGTCAAATGATAATAAAAATAACTCTTTATATAATAAAATGATCGTTGCAATAACTACGATTGCTACAATACCAATAAGAATTAAATCTGTGTTCGTTACAGCGCTCACACTACCAAATAAATAACTAAATAAATCCGTATTAAATCCATTGGCAAGCGAAATGAAGATAACTCCAATTCCCATCCCTGCTGAAAGAATAATCGGAATCGCTAATTCTTGATAATGTTTATATACAGTACGTAATTTTTCAATTAATAGCGCTCCACCTATTGAAAAAATCATCCCCATATATAACGGATTTAAAAATCCACCTGTAAAAATTGTTTTTTCCAGCAACAAACTTGCGGCAATCCCTGATAATGTCACATGACTCAATGCATCTGCAATCAGTGACAAACGGCGAATGACAACAAATACACCAATTAATGGAGCCACAAGTCCTATTAAAATACCAGCGTATAAAGAATTACGTAAAAAATCATATTGTAAAAAATCCTGTATCATTATATCCTCCCGTGATGCTCATGATCATGCTCTAAACGATGAACATGATGTCCATATAAAATCGACATTTCCGCATCTTCTAACTCTCGGAATTTCTCAACATTTCCATGGAAATGTAAATGCTGATTTAAACAGGCAACATGCGTCACCTTCTCTGTTATAGCCCCCATATCGTGTGTAACCAGAATCAGTGTAATGCCTAGTTTTTTATTTAAATCTTCTAGTATCTCATAAAAGCTCTCTACACTCTTTATATCAATCCCCACTGTAGGCTCGTCCAAAATCAGTAATTCTGGGTTGCTTACAAGCGCACGTGCGATAAATACACGTTGCTGTTGCCCACCGGAAAGCTCTCCGATGTTACGATTTTGAAATTCACTCATTCCTACATCTGAGATTGCCTTTGTGACCTTTTCTTTATCTTCTTTCTTCAAGAAACGAAATAGACCCTTTTTTGAAACAAGTCCCATTGAAACAACTTCAAAGACAGTCGCTGGAAAACCAGAATTAAAGCTGTTAGCCTTTTGTGAAACATAACCAATTTTATTCCACTCTTTAAATTTCTTACTATCAATATCAAATAACCGAATACTTCCCTTCTTCGGCTTCAACACACCTAATATACACTTTAATAAGGTCGATTTACCAGATCCATTAGGCCCAACCAAACCTAAAAAAGCCCCCTTGGGAACTTGCAAATTAATATCTTCTAACACATTTCGATCTTCATACCGAAATGTCAGCCCTTCTATTTCCAACATATTATTCATAGCATCTCACCTATTTTAATTCAGAATGATTCCGATTTATTTCTATTTGAATTATAGTATAGCTTATTATAGTTGTAAACTAATCTGCCCCAAAATATATTCTTTATTTAAGGCAACCTTATTATTATAACAAAAAGCAGAGAAAATCTCTCTGCTTTTTAAATTCAAAAATCATAACAAAGATAGCTGTCACATTTCTTCTTGCGCCCGGACCGATTGACTCTCTTTCGTTTCTTTTTTGAATACGTATTTTTAATGAATTGCTGATTTAAATTTACCGCCATTTGTCTCTTGCGTGCTCATAATTGTAATAAAGGCATTTTCATCAATTTCATGAACAATTGATTTTAATTTCGTTACCTCAAGGCGTGTAACGACTGCATAAATTACCTCTTTTTCTTTATCTGTATAACCACCCTTAGCAACAAGTTTCGTTGTCCCACGACCAAGGCGGTGTAAAATCGCATTTGATACTTCTTCATATTGATCTGATACAATTAAAACTGCTTTTGTTTCATCTAACCCTTGAATAACTGTATCGATTGTTTTAAAAGCAATATAGTATGTCATTACAGAATACATCGCTTGCTCGACACCGAATACAAATGCTGCCCAAGCAAAAATAAATAGATTTACAAACATAACGAATTCACCGACAGAAAACGGTAATTTCTTTGTTAATAAAATCCCCATAATTTCTGTACCATCTAACGAACCACCATGACGAATAACAAGCCCTACGCCAAGACCTAAAATAAGACCACCAAACACAGTTGCTAAAATAGGCTCTGTCGTAAATGGTTTAATGGTATGTAATGTTGTCTCAATGAACGCTAAAGCTACAATTGCAAAAGCAGAAGATAACATGAAAGTTTTCCCAATTTGTTTATAACCGGAATACATAAACGGGATATTGAGGATGACAACTAAAGTAGAAAAACTTAACCACCAAATGTTAGGTGTAAGGTAATCTAGTATGAGGGAAATACCGATAATACCGCCATCAATAATTTTATTCGGCATTAAAAATAGTTCAATTGCTACCGCCGCACATGTTGCACCAAAGACAATCATAACTAAACGATACAATAGATGGATAATACTTTCTTTTCGATGTTGTTTTTTCTCCATAAGTCCTCCCTATACATTCTCTATGCAATTCTGTTCTTTTATTATAACATACTCTTCTTTTCCTTATAGAAAAAAGCAATTGCTACGCGAATATATACATGCATTCCAGACATATATTTCGATATAAGGACGCCTGAAGGAGGACTGCATCATGAACCTTATCAAACACATTGTAAACAAAAAATTAAATCATATGACAACAAAAGAATTATTGAAATATAGTAAGGAATATGAAGTTCCCATCACAACTGAACAAGCTGAGCAAATCGTCCCTTTACTAAAAGGGAAAAATATCAATATTTATGATACAGGAGAAAGACTAGAACTTTTAAAAAAAATCGCAAAGGTCACTTCCCCATCTACCGCTCAACAAATAAATACGTTATTTCAGAAACTATTAAAATAAGGAGGGGAAATCCCCCCTCCTTATTGTTCTTTAATCTTCTCAAGAAGACCTTCATCAAATGAACCACTCTTTAACATTTCAATTTCAAACTTATATGGTGGTTTTTTATCTTTCTTATCCTCACCCACATATGGTGTTTCAAGAATTTTTGGTACATGTTGTAATTGTGGATGATGCACGATATGATGCAACGCTTTATAACCAATATGGCCAAAACCAATATTGTCATGACGGTCTTTTCCAGCTCCGCGTACATTTTTACTATCGTTAATATGCAACACTTGTAAACGATCAATCCCAACGATCTTATCAAACTCATTTAATACGCCATCAAAATCGTTAACAATGTCATAACCTGCATCATGTGTATGACACGTGTCAAAACAGACAGATAATTTTTCGTTATATGTTACACCATCAATAATTTTTGCGATTTCGTCAAAGCTACGCCCGCACTCCGTTCCTTTTCCAGCCATCGTTTCTAATGCAATATTTACTGTCTGTTCTGGCGTCAATACTTCATTTAACCCTTTAATGATTTGCTGAATACCAGCTTCAGCTCCCGCACCAACGTGAGCACCTGGATGAAGTACAATTTGCTTTGCTACTCCTAACGCTTCTGTTCTTTCAATTTCCATACGAAGGAAATCTACACCTAATTGGAACGTTTCAGGTTTTGTCGTATTACCAACATTAATAATATAAGGTGCATGGACAATAATTTCTTCAATGCCATTAAGCTCCATATGTTTTCGTCCAGCCTCTATATTCAATTCTTCAATTGGTTTTCTTCTCGTATTTTGCGGTGCACCTGTATAAATCATAAACGTTGTCGCGCCATATGAAACAGCCTCTTCACTCGCTGCTAATAACATCTTTTTACCACTCATAGAAACATGAGATCCAATCTTTAACATATAATCACCTCTTCAATATCCAATAGCTATAATGATAGCATAATTTGTAGAAATATGTAGTGAATTGTTTGTTCACAAAAACACTACAAAAAATAATATAAAGTGAAACTTTAATCAGTGGGGGTTTTCTTCATCCCCCACTGATTATTAGTTGAACCAATCGGGCTTTTACAGGCAGTTTATCTCCCACCTAACTTCTTTGCTTCCGCCGAATTTTGAGGTGGGAGTATTACTACCTGTTAATGCGGGATAAAACTTTAATCAAAGGCTCCCTCTCCACCCGCTGAACCTTGAAATAAGGAGCTTATCCCAGCAAACAACTGAATAAAAAAAGATAAGGGAACCCCCTTATCTTTTTTTATTGCTATACTTTTTCTTCACTTTTTCACGTTCAGTTGCAAGCTTTTTCTTATAACCTGGCTTGACCTTTTTCGGTTTTTTAACAACCTTCGTTGCCATAATATCCAGTTCGTTATTCGGTTTCTTACGGCTTTTTCGACGATGACGCTCACCTAAATCCGTCCATTCGTCTCCACGTAAATCTACATGTTTAAATGTAATATTACGTTGTTTTTCTAAGCTATCTAATGCTTCTTCGTTTGCTGGATCATAAATTGTCACTGCGATACCAGAATAACCAGCACGGGCTGTTCTTCCAACGCGATGCACGAAGAAATCTAAATCTGAAGGAAGTTCATAGTTAATTACATGACTGATTCCTTCAATATCAATACCACGTGCTGCTAAGTCAGTCGCAACAATATATTGAAATTCTAAATCACGAATTTGTTTCATCATTTTTTTACGGTCACGTGGAGATAAATCCCCATGGATACGTCCAACTTTTAATCCACGCTCTGTTAATCCATTCGCAACTTCATCTGCCATCTTTTTCGTATTTGTAAAGACGATTGCTAAATATGGCTTAAATTGAAGCAACATATTTTTCACTAATTCAATCTTATTGCGATGTCTAGAAGGTACTAAATAATGCTCAATATTTCCTGCCGCAACTTGTTTCGGATTAATATGAATGTGCTCTGGATTCTCCATATACTTCTTCATAAACGGCTTTAATTTTTGAGGAATCGTTGCAGAGAACACAAGCATTTGCAAGTTTTTAGGCATGCGTGCGGCAATTTTGTCTACGTCTTGAATGAATCCCATATCAAGCATTAAATCTGCCTCATCGACAATAATAGTAGATGCTGTATGAACAAATAGTGCTTGTTCTTCTACTAAATCTTTAATACGTCCTGGTGTTCCAACAACAACATGAGGTTGCTTTTTCAGCTTTTCAATGGAGCGTTGTTTGTCCGTTCCGCCAATTAAACAACGTGCTGTAATCATTTGATCTTCCGCACAAAACTTTGTTAACTTCACAATCTCTTGATAAATTTGTTGTGCTAACTCACGAGTAGGCGCTGTAATGACAAGTTGTACTTCTTCGCGTTTTGCATCAATTCTGTTTAAAGTTGGAAGTAAGTATGCGTGGGTTTTCCCAGAACCTGTTTGGGACTGTCCAATTACACTCACGCCTTTTTTCACAACAGGAAAAATTTTCTGTTGAATTTCTGTCGGCTCCGAAAAGCG
The DNA here is from genome assembly GCF_017498755.1 of Bacillus sp. XF8. NCBI lineage: Bacteria > Bacillati > Bacillota > Bacilli > Caryophanales > Bacillaceae > Bacillus > Bacillus sp. XF8. The sequence continues at coordinate 81,189 of NZ_JAGDQK010000005.1, forward strand.
TAGTTCACGAACTGCATCTATTAAAAATGGTTGAAAATTATACTGAGTAAATGTTTGTAGTGTCATAAGTTACACCTTCTTTCTAAAATTTCTACTGCGCGCACAAATCAGTCAAGTCTACATTATATCGAAATCTAATAGTAAAATCCATCTTTAGTTTAGGTTTTCAATTCAAAAACTAACCTTATTTCTTTTCATTGCATATTGTATGTGTATATACCTAACTGAAGAAAGGAGGATTTCTCTTATGTATCCGAAATCCCCTATGCAGCAAATGTATACAGGGCAGCAACAACCATACACCCCGTATCCCATTCCTAATTTACCGCCTATGATGCAAAAAAAGAAAGGATTTCTCGCTAAACTATTCCAAAAGCATGATCCGACTCAGCCCTTTATGCAAATGGTCCCCCCCTATCAACAAATGGAAGGACAACCGATGATGTATCAACATCAGCAGCCCTATATGCAACAACCACAATCAATGATGTCACCACAAATGATGCCACCTCAAATGAACGATCCGAATGAAACACGTGGCTCAGCACCGGTGGCACCTAGCACTGGCGGTGGTATCGGTAGCTTCTTTTCCAATTTAATCTCCAATCCTACTGGCATGTTAAATAACATTGAGAAGGTTGCTCAAGTCGCTCAATCTGTCGGCCCTGTCGTCGAACAATACGGTCCCATCGTGCGCAGCATACCAAGCATCGTAAAAATTCTTACTTCCGGAAAAGGTGCCGCTGAAGAATCAACGGAAAAGGTGGAAGTAATTACCACACCACCTCCACCTTCAAAAAAGAAAAAAAAGAAGAAAATAATTTTAGAACCAGTTATTGAAAAGGTGTCACCTAAAGAGGATATTCCACCTATGGCACCAAAACCGAAACTATATGTCTAACAATCCTTTGTTTTCTGTCCACTCCTCCTTTATAATGTAAAAGACTATGTATAAAAAGGATCCCTTGTTTAGAAGGAGAGGATTACTCACATGAAGATTGTTAAAATTTCCCCTCGTGGTTATTGCTACGGTGTTGTTGATGCGATGGTCATCGCACGCAATGCTGCACTAGATAAAACATTACCGAGACCAATTTATATTTTAGGTATGATTGTTCATAACAAACATGTAACAGATGCTTTCGAAGAAGATGGCATTATTACATTAGATGGTCCAAGTCGATTAGAGATTTTAGACAAAATTGATTCTGGTACTGTTATTTTCACAGCACATGGCGTTTCTCCAGAAGTTAAAAAACGCGCGAAAGAAAAAGGGTTAACGACAATTGATGCAACATGTCCAGACGTTACGAAAACACATGACCTCATTGAAGCAAAAAAAGCGGAAGGCTACCATGTGATTTACATCGGTAAAAAGGGACATCCGGAACCAGAAGGCGCCGTTGGTATCGCACCTGATATCGTTCATCTTATTGAAAAAGCGGATGATTTAGAGACACTAGAAATCCCAACAGATAAAATTTTAGTTACAAATCAAACAACAATGAGCCAATGGGACGTTCAGCACCTGATGGAAGACATCCAGAAAAAATTCCCAACAGCTGAATTTCATAAAGAAATTTGTTTAGCAACACAAGTCCGTCAAGAAGCAGTTGCTAAGCAAGCAGATGTGGCTGATTTAACGATTGTTGTTGGTGATCCAAAAAGTAATAACTCAAACCGCTTAGCTCAAGTATCACAAGAGATTGCTGGTACAAAGGCATACCGCGTTGCAGATGTAAGCGAAATTCAATTAGAGTGGCTGCAAGGTATCGAAAACGTTGCTGTTACTGCTGGGGCTTCTACACCAACGCCAATTACAAAAGAAGTAATCGCCTTTTTAGAACAGTACGATCCGATGAACCCAGCAACTTGGGAACGTAAACGAAACGTACCACTTCAAAAAATCTTGCCGCGTGTAAAGGCAAAAAAACAATAATAAAAAATCCGTTGCTAATTAACTAGCAACGGATTTTTTCATTCTATATAAAGTGAAACTTTAATCAGTGGGGTTTTCTTCATCCTCCACTGATTATCAGCCCGCACCAATCGAGCTTTTACGGGCAGTTGATCCCCTCCTAACTTCTTTGCTCTTGCTGAATTTTGAGGTGGGGGTCTTACTGCCCGCAAATAGCGGGATAAATCTATTTTGATCTTTCCACATATAAGTCGCTGCCACGAAGAACAAAAAAGTTACCTACATTCGTTTTCTCTCTTTGTTTTCACTTGGCATGGGGCAGGAAAAGGATCTGACCGCCTCTATACATAGCCGGATGCTCTCTTCCATCTAAAAAGAAAGGTTTATAATTGCTTATACAAAAGTAAAAGGATCTGTATGTAACTGAGAAGCATGAATTTGCACAGCAAATTTTTTCTCATCCACTTTTTGTTGCAATTGCTTTTGCACACCTTGTTTCATTACTTTTTCAACATTATGTCCTGGGTCAACAATATTTAATCCGAGCATCATCGCATCGTGTGCAACATGGTAATACATATCGCCTGTCACATATACATCTGCTCCTTTAAATTTCGCTTGCGTAATATATTTATTCCCATCACCGCCAAGCACTGCTACTTTTCGCACTTTGTCGTTTACATTCCCAACAACTCGTGCTCCTTTTACATCTAATGCCGCTTTCACATGGTCAGCAAACTGACCTAATGTCATTTCTTCTTGCAAATATCCAATCTTTCCAAGCCCTAACGTCTCTCCCTTATTATCAAGTGGATACACATCATAAGCAACTTCCTCATATGGATGAGCTGTTACCATTGCTTTTACGACTTTCCGCTCTAGTGAAGCTGGAATAATCGTTTCAATCCTTACCTCTTCTACACGCTCTAACTGCCCAGTTTCGCCGATATGAGGATTTGTCCCCTCCCCAGGCATAAATGTACCTGTCCCTTCACTATTGAACGTACAATGGCTATAGTTGCCGATATAACCCGCTCCAGCATTCCCGAAAGCTTCGCGAACTTCTTCAGCATGCGTTACAGGCACAAATACAACGATCTTTTTCATTTCTTCCGAGTATGTCGGAACGAGCACTTCTGTATTATGCAATCCTAATGCATCTGCAAGTAAATCATTCACTCCACCTTTTGCTACATCGACATTTGTATGTGCTGCATAAACAGCGATATCGTTTTTGATACAAGTTTCAATAATTCGTCCGTATACTTTATCTGTATGAATTGCTTTTAGTGGATTAAAAATAAGAGGATGATGAGCAATAATCACATTCGCTCCTATTTGAATCGCTTCTTCGACAACCGCTTCTGTAACATCTAGTGCAATCAATACATGCTGGACTGGTTTATTAAGTGCACCAATCTGCAAACCAATCTTATCGCCTTCCATCGCTAGATGCTTCGGATACATACTTTCAAATAAAGAAATCACTTCATAACCATTTGGAATTTTACTCATGATAAAACCTCCTCTATCATTTTCATTTTCTCAACTACTTCAATCCGTTTCGCTTTTGTATCTTCTGATTCTGTCGCACGCTCCAGCTGCTTCAGGATATTTTGAAAGTTTTTTAGTTCATTTTCCCATTTCTCTACAAACGCATTACTTTTTTCTTTCATCAAAAATGGTCCAATAAATAACTCAGCTTGTTTATTTTCATGATAAGGAGTTAATGGGTCACCTTTTTCTCCAACTAAAATCTCATAAATCTTGCCGTCTTCTTTTATAATTTTTTCATGAATCAGCTCCCAACCATTTTCAACAAACCATTCACGAATATGATGCGCAGCAATATTGGGCTGTAAAATTAAACGCGTTACACCATTTAGCTTCTCTTTTCCATTCTCTAAAATATCACGAATTAGCGCTCCACCCATACCAGCAATTGTAATAACATCAACTTCTCCTGGTGTAATCACAGCTAAGCCATTTCCCTTACGAACATCTACCTTTTCTTGCAAGCCACTCTCAGCCACTGTAGCCTGTGCAGAACGGAACGGTCCATCTACCACTTCTCCCGCTACTGCCTTTGTAGCAATATTATTTATAATTGTATAGCACGGTAAATACGCATGGTCAGAACCAATATCTGCAACTGTAGATCCTACCGGAATCTCCCGCACTACTTCTTCTAATCTTTTTGAAAGCTTCACTTCATTCATTTATTCCCATTACTCCTTCTCTTGTCAGTCTGTCTCCATGATAATGAATTTACAGTAGTTGTTGCAAGTAAAGAAACAAAACAATTCTTTTATTTCATCGTATTTTAGAAAGAAAAGAAAAACAAGCCCCTTGCTATAGGCAAAGAACTTGTTTTATCTAGCTTTATTTTTTCTTCGATAACCAATCAGCTACTTTAGAAGCCTGATCTGCTGGAATTAAATTCTTTGGCATATTTCCCTTTCCGTTTACAATTACTTCTTTAATTTCATCTTTGGAAAGTTTTCCGCCAACTTTTTGTAAGTTAGGTCCTACTGCACCTTGCAGCTGATCACCATGACAGCTCGCACAGCTCTGTTTCACAATATCTTCTGGTTTTGATGCCGTTTGCGCTGGTTTTCCCCCATTTTTTGCATCAGCTAGCTCTTTAGATTTATATAACCCCTCAAACGAAAATACAAACATAATAACAATCCCTATTACAGCAATGAGTGCAAACGGAATCAGCGGATTACGTTTCATATTTCTTCTCCCCCCTCTACGCCCCTAATAGTTAGATGATTCAGTTACTTCCATTGTACTTGAAAACGATCTATCAGAAAAGACAAAACTATCAGTTGTTACAAATATTCCATAAATTCAGTTTATTGATTATCTCTCTTTTATCACATATTATTTTGATAAATATCAACGCGTATCATCATATTTTTTGTTTTTCTACATATATTTTTGCATAGAATAAACGAAATTAATCGAAAAATCGAAAAATGAGCATTTGCAAATCAAAAGACAATTCTGTAAAATAAATTACAAGAATTGTAATCGTTACTCGCAGCTAAATTTTAACAAAAATTAACAAAATAAAAAAGTTTACTTCACAAATGTGAAGTAAACTTAAAAAGAACTCTATTCTAAGAAATCTTTTAGACGTTTGCTACGGCTTGGATGTCTTAATTTACGAAGCGCTTTTGCTTCAATTTGACGAATACGCTCTCTCGTTACGCCGAATACTTTCCCAACTTCTTCAAGCGTACGAGTTCGTCCATCATCTAAACCGAAACGAAGACGTAGAACATTTTCTTCACGATCTGTTAGTGTGTCTAACACATCTTCTAATTGTTCTTTTAGCAACTCATACGCTGCATGGTCCGCAGGTGATGTTGCTTCTTGGTCTTCAATAAAATCGCCTAAATGTGAGTCATCCTCTTCACCAATTGGTGTTTCAAGAGAAACTGGCTCCTGTGCAATCTTTAAGATTTCGCGTACTTTTTCTGGAGCAAGATCCATTTCTTCTCCAATCTCTTCTGGAGATGGTTCACGTCCTAAATCTTGTAACAATTGACGCTGTACACGGATTAATTTATTAATTGTTTCAACCATATGAACTGGAATACGAATTGTTCTCGCTTGGTCTGCAATGGCACGTGTAATCGCTTGGCGAATCCACCAAGTTGCATACGTACTGAATTTAAAACCTTTACGATAATCGAACTTTTCAACAGCTTTAATTAGACCCATGTTTCCTTCTTGAATTAAGTCTAAGAAGAGCATACCACGGCCTACATATCGTTTTGCAATACTTACAACAAGACGTAAATTCGCTTCCGCAAGACGGCGCTTCGCTTCTTCATCACCTTCTTCAATGCGTGTTGCAAGTCGAATTTCTTCTTCAGCAGATAGTAGGTCGACACGGCCGATTTCTTTTAAATACATGCGAACAGGGTCATTGATTTTTACACCTGGCGGCACACTTAAATCATTTAAATCGAATTCTTCTTCTGTCTTTGTGATTTGGTGATTATTCGGACCTTCATCGTTGTCGCCAACTAAATCAATTCCTTGCTCACCTAAATATTCATAATATTCATCCATTTGATCGGATTCAATTTCAAATCCATTCATGCGTTCGGCAATCTCTTCATATGTAAGAACGCCACGTTTTTTTCCGAGCTCAGTGAGTTGTTCTTTCACTTGCTCAAGGGTCATATCAGTTTCAATTTGTTTAGAACGAGCTGGTTTATCAGCCATTTGTTCCCCTCCTTACGCGAGATACAAACATTCATTATAATAAAATTTTATACAAAAAGCTATCTTCTTGCTTTCTGATTTTGTAAATATGCTGCATAAAATTTTGCAGCTTCTACTGGATCTGTTTTTTCCATTTGCTTTAATGCAAAAATGGTTTCCATTTTTTTAAGCTTTTGCTTATGGCGACTTAGTGCCTCTAAGTGACCTTGCAATACTTCATCTGTGTATTCTGGATTAATGAATTCATCCGTTGAAATATTGGTGATAATATTTTTCAATTTCTCATCAGAGAGCCAACTCAAGAAATTCCCGACTGAAGGTTCATTTCCCTTTTCATAATATGCGTATAGTTCATATAAAATCCCTTTATGTTCTTCCGTATGAAAATCTTCTATATGAGGTTCGATACGGAAAGCAACTTCTGCACTTTGTAGCATATGGTAAATGAGCTCTCTTTCTGCCCTTTCAAAACCTGAAAATTTCGGTTTTGCCTGAACAATTCGAGGCGGCTTAGAAATTTGCTTCGTTTGTTTTTGCTGTATCTTTTGTTCTTTGCGATATTGGTGCAATTGGCCTAAAAGTGTTTCCATTGAGTAGGCAAATTCTTGCGATAATGATTTTAAATATGACTCTGCTTGCATTGCATCTTGCAATAAAGCTAGCTCTTTTAAAACACTTTTCACATACTCTTCTTTACCAGACTCATCTTGCAAATTTTTCCCTAAACGCAAGTAATTTATTTTGAATCCAACAAAACTTATACTAGCCTTTACGAGATTTTCAAACGCCGCTGTTCCATATTGTTGCACATATTCATCAGGATCAAGCTTATCTGGCAATGAAGTAACCTTGACGTGACAACCAACTTTCAATAACAATTGTCCTGCTTTCATCGTCGCTTCTCGTCCTGCTTTATCACCATCATAGCAAAGAACAACAGTTTCAACATTACGTCGCAGAAGTTTCGCCTGTTCTTCTGTTAGAGCTGTTCCCATCGTCGCAACTGCTTCTTCAATCCCGCTTTTTACAGCAGCTAATACGTCAGCATATCCTTCAAATAGAACAACTTGCCCTCGTTTTCTGATAAACGATCTTGCTTGATGGAAGTTATACAGCAACTTACTTTTGTGAAAAATAGGTGTTTCTGGGCTGTTTAAGTATTTCGGAGTATCATCTCCTAATGCCCTTCCACTAAACGCTGCTACTTTCCCTTGCAGTGTGTGAATCGGAAACATAACCCTTCCGCGAAAACGGTCATGATGACTGCCATCCCTTTCACTCCGTACAAGTAAGCCAGCTTGCTCCATGGTTGATAGCGAAAAACCTCTTTTTTGTAATATTTTTGCTGCTGCATCCCAATCTGGGGATGCATAACCAATTTCAAACTTTGCAATCATCTCTTTTGTAATACCCCGATTTAGCAAATAAGAAAGAGCTTCATTCCCCTCTTCAGTATTTACTAAAAGATGGTGATAGTATTTTTTCAAAAGTTCGTGAGCCTGTAACATAATGACACTGTCATCAGATATGTTCTCTTGTTGTTCTTGTCCCGATGTATAATCTACAACCGAAATATTATTTCTTTCTCCAAGCTTTTGCACAGCTTCTATGAAAGAAAGTCCTTCCATCTTCATGAGAAATGAAAAAACATTTCCTCCTTCTCCACATCCGAAGCAATGAAAAATTTGCTTGTCTGATGAAACAGAAAATGAAGGTGAATTCTCACCATGGAATGGACAAAGCCCAAAATAATTGCGCCCTTGCTTTCTGAGCTGAACATACTCACCAATCACTTCTACAATATCAGATGATATCCGAATCTGTTCAACAACTTCTTCGGGAATTCTGTTCCCCATAACTCCATCTCCGTGTCGTATTTTGTATTCGATACAAATTAAAGGATTCCTTTATAATTCGACAATATTTTTTCTAAATTTGTTAAAAAGCATTGTCGATCATGCATTGAAAATGATTTTGGACCTTTTGTATAGGTCCCTTGTCTGCGTAACTTCGCAGATACATATCTACTATATAAAATTGTATCCATTTGCTCATCAGTCACAAATGTACCTCGTGGAGATAATACATACACTCCTTTTTTTACAAGAAGACCAGCAAGTCCCATATCCTGTGTGATCACGAGATCTGAAGCTTTAGCGTGTTTATAAATATAAAAATCCACCTCATCTTGCTCAGAATCTACATATATCCAATTTCCTTGCTGTTTTCTCGAACGATGGGCGTAGGATGCGACAAACAAAATTTCGACATGAAATTTTGTTCCAACTCGCACAATTTCATCCTTCACAGGACATGCATCTGCATCAACTAGAATCTTACTGATGTTTTGCATATTTCTGTATTCTACATCCCTTCTGTGAATCCTTCCATAATGTGCGTTTTCTTGTCCGGATTTTTGTCGATTTTACGTAAATGTATACCTTTTCCGTAAATCCTATCCCTAGTTTATTCTGAAAAATTAAAGTCTAAACGTAAAATGTACCTTTTAATCACAATTTTTTATTATAATATATTTTCTCTAACTTCGCTACATATCCTTTAAAATTTCATCCAGCTATTTATAGGTAGTAGTACTCCACTTCAAAATCCACGTAGAATCAAAAAATTAGACAAGAGATAAACTGCCCGTACAAGCCCAATTGGCAAAAGCCAATAATTAGTGGAGATGAAAAAACTACTGATTAAAGTTTCACTTTATCTCGAGCGAAAAAAGCACATTCACCTTTGGTAAATGTGCTAAAACATTTTTTGGTTTTGCACTGCATTCACAATAATATTTGCTGTTTCCTCAATCGCCTTATTCGATACATCAATAACTTGACAGTTTATTTTACTTACTACTTTCTCAAAATGATCAATTTCTTCTTTAATACGATTGATGTTCGCATATGTTGCTCCATCACTTAACCCAAGTGATTTTAATCGTTCTTTTCGAATGTGATTTAACTTATCCGGTGTGATTTTTAAACCGAAACATTTTTCTTTTGCAACTTGATATAATTCTTCAGGCGGATCCACTTCTGGTACAAGTGGTACATTCGCAACCTTCAATCGCTTGTTATGAGCTAAATATTGGGAAAGCGGTGTTTTTGAAGTACGAGATACTCCAATCAAAACGATATCCGCTTTTAAAATTCCACGTGCATCTCTACCGTCATCATATTTAACAGCAAACTCAATTGCTTCAATCTTTTTAAAATATTCTTCGTCTAATCTACGGACAACACCAGGTTCATACCTTGGAACTTGTCCTGTAATCTCCTCAATTTGATCGATAAGAGGACCAATAATATCATAGGCCTCTACTCCCTCTTTTGCCGCTTCTGTTAGCATATATTGACGCATTTCTGGTTTCACTAACGTAAAACAAATAAGCGCTTGATTACTCTTTGCAATTGAAATTACTTCTTTTAGTGTTCCTGCATCTTCCACATAGGGTACACGTCTAATATCAGGAGCGAATGGAAACTGTCCCATTGCAGCTCGAACAACTAAATCAGCCGTTTCTCCAACAGAGTCAGATACGACATATACGATTTTATTATCCATTACATTACCTCACTTTAAACAAATTACACTTATTCATTGTTTACTAAATTCACAAACGCACGCGTAATATTTGTTTTTGTAATTCGACCAACAACTTCTAATCCTTGTTTCGTGTCTTTTACAACTGGTACAGCATCAATCTGTCTTTCTATTAATTCCATCGCAACATCGTATAGAGAATCCTCCCTACGACACATTGCAATGTTTGGCATCCTTGTCATGATAATATTAACCGGAAGCGATGTTAAATCCTGCTTTCCTAAGCTTGCACGTAATAAATCTTTACGAGAAACTACCCCAACTAGAAGCGTCGCTTGCTCTACAACAAATAAAGTACCAACATCTTCTAAAAACATGGTACAAATCGCATCGTATACGGAAATATTTTTATCAATTACGACCGGTCTAGATTGATAATCTTGTACCTTAACTTTCTTAACAGCTTCTGATAATAACTGTCCCCCAGTTTTTCCTGTATAAAAATAACCGACACGTGGACGTGCTTCTAAATAACCTGCCATCGTTAAAATCGCTAAGTCAGGTCTTAACGTAGCACGTGTTAAATTTAATTGTGCCGCAATTGATTCCCCTGTAATAGGACCGTGATCTTTTACAATCTGAATGATATGTTCTTGCCGTTTATTCAGTTCTATGATAATCACCACCTTCAATGCACAACGAAAAAAGTTATACTATCTCTTAAATATTATATACTAAATATGCTTTTCGAAAAAGAAAGTATGTAAAAAGGACCTGTATATGGTCCTCGTTATATTTGAAATTTATCAAGTTGTTCAAGAAAACGCCTTGATTTCAAATAGATTCCACAATATTCATCATAATATGTATTTAACACTGTACGCATTTGCCGCTTCGTTCCATCCTTGACAGATACATTGCCAAGGCGAGCTAAATCAAAATGATAAAAGAGACGTAGCAATTTATGAACGGCCTCTCCCACCGGAATACGGTATGGATCTTGCTCTGCATGACGCGAGCACAGAAAACCGCCTTCTCGGACAGAGAAGGCGACAAAATCTGCTTCTTGGTGACAAATGGCACATGTATCGAAGTATGGATGCATCCCGAGTACTGGAAGCATTTTCGTTTGATAAATTAAAGACAACACTTCAGGATCAACACCCTCGCACATGTAGTGCAACGTTTGATATAACATTTCAAATAAATACGGATTATGTTTCTTATCCTCAGTTGCTTTATCAGTCAATTCAACGATAAATGATGCATAAGCAGTTAAGAATATATCTTCACGAATTTCTTTCATAGATGAAATTATTTCACCTTGTTGCAAAGTTCCAAGTCCAGACCCCATTTGAATCAGAAAGTGACCATGTGTCATTAGTTGCGAAATAGATGCTAACCTACTTTTCGGTTTTTTCGCCCCTCTTGCCATTGCACTTACTTTTCCAAGCTCACGGGAGAATATCGTAACAATTTTATTCGTTTCTCCGTAATCTGTTGTCCGGATGACAATTCCCTCAACTTTTTGAAACATGTTCGTCACCATCCAAGGTTTGAACAAAACGGGTCAAGAAATTGGAGAATCTAGATGCGCTAGCTCCTCTTCATGTTGATCCATCTCATCGTTTACGTCTTTTTCCATTTCCTTCAAAAGCAAATACGTCTCAATGCTTCCTGTCTTGGAGAAAAACTTCCAGGTAAAATCTAGCATAAGAATCCACCTTTCTCAGTAAGCGTAGCATATAAACCAATTTCTTTTGTTGTTATTAAAATGACCCATTTTGTCCATTTTCATGTGAGAAAAATTTTCCTAATTTCTATTAATACTCATCTTCACGGAAACCAAGATCGCGAAGCTGTGACATTTTATTACGCCAATCTTTTTGCACTTTTACCCACACTTCTAAGAATACTTTTGAACCAAGAAGTGCTTCAATATCAAAACGAGCTCGCTTCCCAACTTCTTTCAGCATCTTCCCTTGTTTCCCGATAATAATTCCTTTTTGTGATGGGCGTTCTACAATAATTGTTGCATTCACATAGACCGCTCCGCCTTCACGCTTTTGAATCGCATCGATCACAACCGCCACCGAATGTGGCACTTCCTCACGTGTTAAATGAAGCACCTTTTCACGAATCAGTTCTGCAATAATAAATCTCTCCGGATGATCTGTTACTTGGTTATCTGGATAGTATTGCGGTCCTTCTGGTAAATACTTTTTAATCGCTCCAATTAACGCTTCAACATTATTACCTTCTAATGCAGAAATCGGAACAATCTCTGCAAACTCATGCAGCTTACGATATTGATCAATTAATTCCAACAATTTTTCTGGATGAACTTGATCAATTTTATTAATCACTAAAAATACCGGTTGCTTTGTTTCTTGTAGTTTTTCAATAATAAACTCTTCACCACGACCAAAACCTTCAGCTGCATTGACCATAAATAGCACAATGTCAACTTCTTTCAATGTCGTTTGTGCCATTTTCACCATAAAGTCGCCTAGTTTATGCTTCGGCTTATGTATTCCTGGCGTATCAATAAAGATGACTTGTGAATCATTTTCTGTGTATACACCTTGAATTTTATTACGAGTTGTTTGTGGTTTGTCACTCATAATTGCAATTTTTTGACCGATAATACGATTTAAAAATGTAGACTTTCCAACATTCGGTCTTCCAATTATAGAGACAAAACCTGATTTATAACCTTTTCTATTCATGTAAATCCTCCGCTAAAAATGCTCCTGGTAACAATTCTCCGACTGTCGTCTCCTGAATGTCACCATGTAAATTTGATAAGTATACTTTCGTATCCTGTTTACATAATTCTACCATAACTTGACGGCACGCTCCACAAGGAGGTACTGGACGATTCGTATCCGCCACTACCGCAATGGCTACAAATGCTTTATCTCCTTCAGAAATTGCTTTGAATAAAGCTGTTCTTTCTGCACAATTACATAATCCATATGATGCATTTTCAACATTACATCCACGGTATACTTTTCCATCTTCCGTTAATAATGCTGCACCTACTTGGAACTTAGAATATGGTACATACGCCTGTTTACGCGCTTCGATTGCTTCTTGAATTAACTCTTTGCTGTTCATGCTCTCGCATCCTTTCCATTCACAATTGTGAAAAGATAAAATGAAACTTTCATTAACGGCGTTCTTAACGCTACCAAAGCATAACAAAAGCTTTGGAATGCAACTATACCATATAAGGTAAAAAGATAATAGCACCAATTATAACAGCTATAACAGTAAATAATAGTACTGCACCGGCAGCAACATCCTTTGCAATTTTCGCAAATGGTTTAAAATCCTTTGTGACTAAATCAACTGTTTTTTCAACTGCCGTATTGACCATTTCCAAACTCATTACAATTCCAATTGTAATGAGTAATATGAGCCATTCCGTTATCGTTATACGGAAATAAAAGCCGCAGCATATAACAATAACTGCGGCCCAAAAATGAATTTTCATATTTCGTTCGTGACGAAGACAAAAGTATATACCAGCTATAGCATATCCAAAACTATTTATAAGTTTTCCTTTTTTCATCTACCTAATCCAAACGCCTCTAAAATTTCCTTTTGTTTTCCAAACATTTCTTTTTCATCTTCATCTGTCATATGATCATAACCAAGTAAATGCAGGAATCCATGTAACGCTAAAAACCCTAGCTCACGATCAAAGGAATGTCCATATTCTTCAGCCTGTTCTTTCGCTCTTGGAATGGAAATAATAAGATCCCCTAGCATACGTGGTATTTCCACACCAACGATCTCCATCTCTCCTTCTCCCATATCCTCCATTGCAAAAGAAATAACGTCTGTCGGTTGATCTTTATCGCGATAATCACGATTAATTTCTTGAATACGTTCATTATCAACAAATGTAACAGAAAGCTCTGTTCCATCTTCTATGTTCTCCATTCGTGCAGCTTGCTCTAGCAGATCACGAATCATATTCACATATTCTTCTTTCACTTCTTCTGTTTCATCAAAAAAATCTATTAATAAACTCATTCTGTCACCTTTTCTTCCGGCGGTTCCGGATATTTAATACGGGAATGGAAAATACCATTTAACGTTTCACATAAAGTTTTCCCAACAATTTGTAATTCTTTAAATGTCAAATTACATTCACTAAATTGTCCATCCTGCAAACGATCTTTTATAATACTTTGTACTAAATTATTAATTTGCTCTGGTGTTGGATGGTTCATAGAACGCACTGCCGCTTCGACGCTATCCGCAATCCCAACAATTGCAGACTCTTTTGACGTCGCTTTTGATCCTGGATAACGGAACATTTCTTCTGTATATTTCTCTTTATCTTCTTTAATTGCTTTATAGTAAAAATATTTAAGTAATGTCGTTCCATGATGCTGTCCTGCAATATCAATAATTTCTTGCGGAATATGGTGCTCTTCTAACATCTTTACTCCATTTGTCACATGAGCAATAATAATATCTCTACTCATTTCAGGATCTAATTTATCATGAGGGTTTTCAATTCCCATTTGGTTTTCTATAAAGAAATGAGGCTGCAGCGTTTTCCCAATATCGTGATAATACGCACCAACACGCGCTAAAACTCCATTTGCTCCAACAGCCTCACAAGCTGCCTCAGAAAGGTTAGCAACCATAACGCTATGATGATATGTCCCCGGTGCTTCTAGTAAAATTTTACGAAGGAGCGGATGGTTCGGGCTTGAAAGCTCCATAAGCTTCATACTTGATACAATTCCAAGACCACTTTCTAAATATGGTAAAATTCCCATAGCTAAAATGGACGAGATAATACCAGAAGCTGCTGCCATTAATAATTGTGAACCGATTTCAAGTGGTGAAAAATTACCATTTCGTAACAGTAACAGTGCAGCTAATACAACTACATTTAAAACAGAAACAAGTATACCTGCCTGCAAAATCATTGTACGTCGGTTTTTCTCTCTCAAAAAGATGCTAACAGATAAAGAACTTAGTAAAACATAAATACCTACACTATAATTAAGCGTACTCGTTACACCTTCATTAAACATGACACTCCCACATACAGAGAAAATCATACTTGTTAGAAAAACAAATCGATCACCAATCATTAATTTCACTAGTATTGTTCCCATCGCAACTGGAACAACATACGCAATGCCTGCGTATTCCAACTTTTGAAACAAACTAATGATTTTCATCAAAACAACTGTAATCGCTACAATTGTTGTATATGCTAAAATATATGGTTTTTCTTCTCTTTTCAATTTTAAAAACGATTCAAATTGTTTATGCATGAAGAATAAGAGTACACCAATAATGATTGCTAATCCCACAAATGGTTGGAATGTATTTCCGTGTTCAAGAAGTCCAACTAATTTCAACTGATCATATACTTCTCTTGTAATCGTGTCGCCTTCCTTCACAAGAATTTGCCCTTGAAGAATATAAACTGGCGCAACTGCGTCTTCTGCTAATTTTTTTCGATCTTTTGTAGCAGTTGAATCATAGAAATAATTTGCTTCAATTGCATATTCCCCAAGGGCGTTAAGCGCTTCTTTTAAATCGCTATTTACATTAACATTGCGTATTTCATTAACAAATCGCTCTCTTGCATCATTTTCTTCATTCATTTTAATGTGCGTACTCATAATATTATTAATCGCTGTTACCGCAGCATCTCTCGCCAACGTCAATTGATCCGGTTCAGCATTTACAAACTGCAACAACACAGAATCAGATAAGCTTTTTGTTAAATCAGTAGGTAATTTCTTTTTTAGCTTTTCTAATCGTTCCGCAGCAGAAATCTTTTTCTGTTCATCAGGACCGGCAGCCTTCGTCTCAGCTTCCACTTCTTTTATCGCATCAAAGACAGAGTTTACAATATCCACTTTATTTTGCTTATATTCACTTCGATATGTATATTGGTCTTCAACCTTTTGAGCTGCTTCTCTCTTCTTTCTATCCGTCGTTACTTTATCTTCGATTTTGATAGGAGAGTGGATTGTTTGTTTAGAAATAGATAGCATTTTAACATCTAGTTGCTCTGGTTTCACATTGTTCATAAGTGCAAAAAACAGTACCGCTCCTAATAAAACATAAGAAATCCAGCTTAATTTTTTCGAATGTTGTATGTTACGAAACCACCTAGAAATTTCTTGAGATCTTGACATGATTTCAATACCTTCTCCTCTCCAGACATAAAGTGAAACTTTAATCAGTGGGAGTTTTCTTCATCCCTACTAATTATTACCCCTCACCAATCGGGCTTTTATGAGCAGACTTCTAAATTGAGCTGCACATTCACGCGTAAATAAATCTACTTGTCCATCTTTTAATGATAGTAAAAAACAGGCTATTCGCCAACCCTTTCATCTACCTTTATCGTACAAAAAGAAATGACCCTTACAAATAGGATCATTCCATTTTATCATATGCCTCGATAATCCGCTGCACAAGTGGATGTCTTACAACGTCAGATTGGTCTAATTTAACAAATGAAAGCCCTGATACACCTGATAAAACATGTGCAGCAATTGAAAGCCCTGACTTTACACCTTTCGGCAAGTCAACCTGTGATGGATCGCCAGTAACAACCATTTTTGAACTAAAACCTAGGCGAGTTAAAAACATTTTAATTTGAGCACCAGTTGTATTTTGAGCTTCATCTAAAATAACGAAAGAATCATCCAGTGTACGTCCCCTCATATATGCAAGAGGTGCAATTTCAATCGTCCCTCTTTCCATCATACGCTGCGTATATTCTTGCCCAAGAATATCATGAAGAGCATCGTATAAAGGACGTAGATAAGGATCTACCTTTTCTTTTAAATCACCTGGTAAAAAACCTAAGCTTTCCCCTGCTTCTACAGCTGGTCTTGTTAAAATAATCTTTTTTACATACCCTTGTTTTAAGGCTCGCACAGCCATTACCACAGCTAAATACGTCTTTCCTGTACCAGCAGGCCCTATTCCGAATACAATATCATTCTTCTTCAGCGCATGAATATATTGCCTTTGTCCCATCGTCTTCACACGGATGGATTTACCTTTTGCTGTTTTAAAAATTTCCTCTTCGTACAACTCTTCAAAATGAGTTATTTTCCCTTGACGACCAAGCTGAATTGCATATGCAACATCTCGTTCTGAGATTGATACACCTTTACGAATAACAGCAAGTAATTGCTGTAAGATTTTTTCAACAAGCGCCACCGCTTCATCTGTTCCAGATACACGGACAGATTCACCTCGCGTTACGATAGATACAGCAAGTTCTCGTTCAATTACTTTTAAATGTGCATCATTCACTCCAAATAGAGCAATTGCTTCATTATGATTTTCCACTTGTTGATTCATTTCTACTAATTGTTCTGCCATTACTCAGTCTCCTTGAATATCGGATTCAGATATCGGTTGTGGCTCTGCAATATTTTCAATCACTGTATAATGTAATGTTACTCTTAGATGATTCGCCTCAACCTCTTTATGCAAAATCTTATCACTTACAATCATAGCATGTTCATCCAATTTTTTCTTCAGTTCTTTTTCGGCCATTTCTTTCGCTACTTGTATTGCTTGTTTGTCTGTATATTCACGATTCGCTTCTTCCTCTTCACGCACAATTTCCTTTTCATAAGAAATAGGCAATGTAAAACCGAACAGTTTCACATCATGTTTGACATTTTCAGTACGAGACCGCTTATACTTATCATGCTGAAATCCCCATATTTTTATTTTAGCACTTCCAAGACGAAGATAATGCTCATTATATGAATTTCCTGTATACACTTGAAATGTTGTTTTTAAAGGAACTGTCACTTGAGATTCATACCACGTTTCTCCATATACAATTCCTTTAGCAGAAACAATCGTTGGATTATCCTCCTTTCCAAACATCCCCGACACAAGAAGTTGTCCCTTTTGCACATAATCATTTTTCATTACAACTGGTTTTCCAGTTTCCACAAATGTTTTTGTAATTATCGCCTCTTTTTTGGCGACTAAATTTTGTGGTTTTTGCTCTTCCTCTTTCTCTGGCTCATTTTTTTCAACGATTTTAAAATGATATGTTGTCCCCTTCACCTCTAGGCCAGCCCATGTAATTGCATTAATATTATTTGTTAAATGACGTTGAACATCCTCTACACTCGGCATTTGAAATTGCAGTCTTCCTTTTTTAATGCCCATTTTGTCCAATTCTTTCATAAGAATATATTCCGTCTCCGGTTTTGCCCCTGTAATTTCGATTTTCCAAACCATATTTGATAAAGCAATCATACCGAAAAAAAAGATAAGAAACCCGATTAGAAAACCACTATTCTTGAGCAAACGCTTATTCCAAAACGGAAAACCGAAACGCCCAATAAAGTATAGCTTACATTCATTTTTTCGATAAATCGGCCTTAGTTGCTTCACATCACGAAGCAACATGCAAAATACTAATGTATCTTCTGCAATCTTCTTTACATCCCATACAAGCAAATTTCTGCGCACACACTCATTAATGAAGCGTTCTACTCCTCTACCTTCAATTCGAACTTTCACATACCCAAGCCACCGTGTAAACCATTGATTTTTCATCGTTCGCCCCACTACCTTTCTCAAAAAGCACAGGTGTTACGTCACTATTCTAATCGTGCTTTCCTCACCTTTTATCATTCAAATAGCTCGTACGAAACGAAATAAGAAGAAAACTTCATGAACAGAAGTTTCATTATGATTTATCTTTCTTCTCATTTTCTAAAAACGTCACTTGTTCAATAATCCCTTCAAGCAAAAGCTCTTCTGGAAGAATGGTTTTAATAACAAATGATTGCCCTTTTATTAATAATTGACCATGCTTTAATAACAACCGCACTTCTTTATCTGTAAATACTAATAACCCTCGATGATTTTCTATATAAATATGTACTTGCCCGACAAGAGTAATACGAGGTAGATCCATTAGTACATCCACTGGTATGTCTATTTGCTTCGTAAGCCAATTCTTCATTTGTACTAATTTCTTCATCTCCAAGACCTCCTCTCATCCCATATGTATGAAAAAAAGGCTTGTAATATCACGTCCAAACAGAAAAAAGCATAAAAAAACGTCTCATTTCTCATGAGACGCTTTTTTATGCTAATAGCTGTGCAACCAGCTTATTCACTTGTGATCCGTCTGCTTTACCTTTTACTTTTGGCATAACAGCACTCATCACTTTACCCATATCTGCTTTAGAAGCAGCACCAACATCAGCAATAACTTGCTTAATTACGTTCGCAAGCTCTTCTTCTGTTAATTGCTCTGGCAAATACGTGTCTAAAATCTGAATTTCACTTTTCAGTTTATCAACAAGGTCATCACGACCCGCTTTTTTAAATTCAAGGAGGGAGTCCTTACGCTGTTTTACTTCACGAGTTAAAACTGTTAATTCCTCTTCTTCAGTAAGAGTTTGTTGCAGTTTAATTCCTTCATTTTGCAAAGCAGCCTTAACCATACGAATAACGGTTAATTTTTCTTTTTGTTTATTCTTCATCGCTTGTTTCATATCATCGTTTAAACGACCGAGAAGACTCATAACTTACACCCTCTCTTAGAATTTACGCTTTCTTGCCGCTTCAGATTTCTTCTTACGTTTTACACTTGGTTTTTCATAAAACTCGCGCTTTCTTGCTTCAGCAAGTGTACCAGTTTTAGAAACCGATCTTTTAAAACGGCGAAGTGCATCCTCCAAAGACTCGTTTTTACGAACGACTGTTTTTGACATTCTCTTTCCCTCCCTCCGAAACATCACACTTACATACTAACTTCAGCATGCAAAAAGAAACACTTCTTCAGCATGTCTTTTACGATTATAATACATTTTGTCACTTCAGGTCAACTATTTGACAGAATAAAAGAAGAGTAGATGCTCTTCCTTTTTCCAAAATCTATTTAAATTACGTATTGCGACTGATATTTTTTTACTTTTTAAACGAGTAAATTTATAAAAGAATAACAGGCATTTCGCCCCTTCGGTCGAGGAAAAACTCCTCTCTGTCCGGCGCTCCAATGCCCTGCGATTCTGCACGAGCGGTTTCCACCTTTAATCTATCCAGCTCCGCTTTTAAACCTATCTAACTCCAGCGACTAGAACAATCGGCTGTTTCACTCTTTCCTACGAGGTAAAAAACACCTCTACGTCAAGAGTGCAGGCGTCCTCATGTTCTAAACGAGTCGCTTCCGTTTTTATTCTATCCAGCTCCGCCTCCTAGTCCCTCACGTCTAAGAACCTTCCACGCGAGAAGGCAAAGAACGCCTTCTGCGTGAAAGAACCTTAGCCGACGGGACTAAACAGTCGGCTCCGCTTTTAAATTAATAATCAGTTGTTGCCGTTTTTCCGCTTACTAGGGCTACGCCTGCACTTGTACCGATGCGCGTCGCTCCCGCTTCTACCATTGCGTCCATGTCTTGTCCATTACGAACACCACCAGAAGCTTTTACGCCGATTTCTGGTCCGACTGTTTTTCTCATTAATGCTACATCTTCTACTGTTGCTCCACCTGTCGAGAAGCCAGTTGATGTTTTTACAAAGTCTACACCTGCTTTTACAGACAATTCACAAGCACGAACTTTTTCTTCTTCTGTTAATAAACATGTTTCAATAATAATTTTTACAAGCGCTTTTCCTTTTGCAGCTTCTACAACTGCACGAACATCACGCTCTACTAATTCATCATTTTTATCTTTTAAAGCACCAATGTTAATTACCATATCAACTTCTGTTGCACCTTTTGCAATTGCATCTTGCGTTTCAAATGCTTTTGTTTCTGGTGTGTTTGCCCCAAGAGGGAAGCCAATTACTGTACAAACCTTTACATCTGTACCTTTTAGTAATTCAGCTGCTGTTTCAACCCAAGTAGGGTTTACACATACAGAAGCAAAGTTATGTGCTTTTGCTTCTTCACATAATGTAACAATTGCTGCTTTTTTTGTATCTGGTTTCAATAGTGTGTGGTCGATTAATTTTGCATAGTTCATTTTTCATATGCCCCTTTCTTCACTAGCCGGTTGTCTGACAACTGCAACGGTTAGCATTATAGCACGAAATATTACAAGTTCATATCTTAACTTATCCACACAGAAAAAAAGCATGCAAACCTTTTCGTTTGCATGCTTTTTCATTACGCACTTGCTGATTCTTTTTTGATATCATCTTCAAGAACACGAACAAATTGCGCTTCGTTATATGGGTACCCAGCTTTTGTAATCTTCACTTTTACTAGTTTACCGATTAATTCTTCAGATCCTTCAAAAACAACTTTTAAGTAGTTATCTGTATAACCTACATACAATCCTTCGCGATCGCCATCTTTGAAAGGCTCTTCTGGAATAATTTCAAGAACTTCCCCTTCAAATTGAGAAGCATATTCTTTCGCTAACTGATTTGATAATTCAATTAAACGGTGAACACGATCATTTTTTACATCTTCAGGAATTTGATCTTCCATACGCGCCGCAGGTGTTCCTGTCCGTTTTGAATAAGGGAAAACGTGTAGTTCAGAGAAACGATTTTCTTTAATGAAATTGTATGTTTCCATAAACTCTTCTTCCGTTTCTCCAGGGAAACCAACAATTACGTCTGATGTAATTGCAAGACCTGGTAACGCCTCTTTTAAACGATCTAAACGCTCTTGGAAAAATTCCATTGTATATTTACGACGCATACGTTTTAATACAGTGTTAGATCCCGATTGTAGCGGGATATGCAAATGACGCACAACTACTTCAGATTTATCTAATACTTCAATCACTTCATCCGAAATTTGACTTGCTTCAATAGATGAAATACGAAGGCGTTTCAAACCATTTACTTCTGCTTCCATATCACGAAGCAATCCAGCTAAATTGTAGTTTTTCATGTCTTCTCCGTATCCACCTGTATGAATACCAGTTAAAACGATTTCTTTATAACCTGCATCAACTAATTGTTGCGCTTGGTGAATAACTTCTTTTCCATCACGAGAACGCATTAAACCACGTGCCCAAGGAATGATACAGAACGTACAGAAGTTATTGCAACCTTCTTGTATTTTTAAAGATGCACGTGTACGGTCCGTGAAGTACGGTACATCTAATTCTTCATACACACGTGTTTTCATAATGTTACGGACGGCATTGATTGGTTGACGTTCTTTACGGAACTCTTCAATATACCCTAGCATTTTCTCACGATCTTGTGTACCAACAACGATATCCACGCCTGGAATCGCCATAATTTCTGCTGGAGATGTTTGTGCGTAACATCCCGTTACACAGATAACAGCGTCTGGATTTTGACGTACAGCACGTCGAATAACTTGACGACTTTTTTTATCTCCAGTATTTGTTACTGTGCATGTATTGATTACATACACGTCAGCTTTCTTTTCATATTCAGTTCTATCATAACCACCTTGTTTAAACAATTGCCAAATCGCTTCTGTTTCGTAGTGGTTTACTTTACAACCTAACGTATGGAACGCAACAGTTGCCATTGATCATCACCCCATTAATTCAAAATGATAAGAAGCGGCACTTAACGCGTAAAGCGGCGCCGTTTCTGTTCGTAAAATCCTCGGTCCTAAACTACATGGTACAAATTTATGTTCACGAAGCGCAGAAACTTCTTCCTCAGATAAACCACCTTCTGGGCCAAATACAATCAACAGTTTTTGACCACGTTCAAGTGCTGTTAAAGCCTTCGCAAAATTAGCTTTTTCGCCTTGCTTTGCTTCCTCTTCATACGCCACAAGACAAACATCATAATCACTGCTCATCGCAAGCAATTGTTTAAATGATGCCGGAGCATGTACATCTGGAATTTCACTTCTATGCGATTGTTCCGCTGCTTCTTTCACAATTTTTTTCAAACGCTCAACTTTTTTATCTGCTTTTTTCGCATCCCATTTTACGATAGAACGCGATGCTTGAAATGGTAAAAATGCGGCTGCCCCAAGCTCAGTTCCTTTTTGAAAAATTAACTCTAGCTTGTCTCCTTTTGGCAGTCCACTTGCGATCGTCACAAACACTGGCAATTCGCTTGACACCTCTATCCATTCTACAATAGCACTATCCACAAATTCACTGGTAATTTCAGCAATCGTACACATTGCTGTTTTACCGTTAACACAACAATAAATGTGATCACCAGCTGACATGCGCATCACTCTTGCGATATGATGTACATCATCACCTACAATACGAATACTTGCATCATTTACATACTTCTCTTCTACAAAATAACGTTGCATCTCATCACCTTAGTAAAGTTTCGTTCCTTTCGTAAGTCCTCACTTACGAAAAGAACGAAACGTTATCATTTTAATGTAACAAACGGCAAGTCCCTCACTTTTATAGCGAGAGACTCTTCCGTTCGTTAAAACATAAATTATATATTACGCATTTCGTGCAATGATTGCTACCCAATCTTCCATTCTTAATACTTCTTCAATTGTAAATCCAGCTTTTTCTAGCGCTTCAGAAATTACTTTTTCTTTTGCTGCAATAATACCAGATGTAATAAATAGTCCGCCCTGTTTTACAACTCTCGCTGCATCTTCAGGGAATAGAAGAATAATCTCTGCAAGTAAGTTCGCTACAATCAAATCTACTGGGCCTTCAATACCTTCTAATAAACTATTTTGTCCTACAGATACAACATCGTCCGTTTTATTTAAACGAACATTCATCTCTGCACTTTCAACTGCAACTGGATCCAAGTCATATGCCTGAACAGATGCTGCACCTAATTTTGCTGCAGCAATACTTAATACACCAGAACCTGTTCCAACATCAATTACTGTATTACCTGGTTGAACTGTTTTCTCTAACGCTCGAATACACATCGTTGTTGTTGGATGTGTTCCTGTACCAAACGCCATACCTGGATCTAACTCAATAATTTTTTCATCGGGAGAAGAAGGTGTATATTCTTCCCACGTTGGCACAATTGTGAATGTATCAGAAATTTGAACTGGATGATAATATTTTTTCCAAGCAGTAGCCCAGTCTTCCTCATCGACTTCATTAATCGTAATATTTCCTGTACCAATTTCGATGTCGAAAGATGGAAGTACATCAATAGATGATTTTACACTCGCAACGGTTTCATGTAAAGAATCCGTTTGAGGGAAATATGCTTTTATTAACACACCATCTTCTGGATACTCAGCTGGATTAAGCGCATAAATTTCACCATACTGTTGCTCACGCTCTTTTGTCAATTCCGCTGGATCTTCAATCGCTACGCCACTAGCACCTGCTTCGTGTAAAATATGAGAGATTGCTTCTACTGCTTCCTCCGTTGTATGAATACTAATTTCTGACCATTTCACAATTTACCAACTCCATTTTTTATTTCCATTATTCCCCTTTGAAAGCACGTTTAAGCTTTCCGAATAAGCTATCATCTTGATCTTCTTGTCCTGCAAATTCACGCAATAAATCTTTTTGATGTGATGTTAGTTTCGTTGGTACAATAACACGAACAACTACGTATTGATCACCTTGACCATACCCACGTACGTTTGGAGCACCTTTTCCTTTTAAGCGGAATTCCGTTCCAGTTTGTGTACCTGCCGGAATTTTTAGTTTCACTTTTCCATGAACAGTTGGAACTTCCACTTCAGCACCAAGTGCTACTTGCGCGAATGTTAATGGCATTTCACAAACAATATGATCCCCATCACGCTCGAAGAACTCATGATTTCTTACATGAACAACAACATATAAGTCCCCAGCTGGGCCGCCATTCACACCCGCTTCCCCTTTACCAGACACACGGATTTGTTGACCATTATCAATACCTGCTGGAATTTTAACGTTAATTTTTTTACGTTTACGTACTTTTCCAGAGCCATGACATGTTGTACATTTCTCTTTAATCATTTGACCTGTTCCTGAACAATGCTTACACGCTTGACGATTTACAATACGACCAAATGGTGTATTTTGTTCTACGCTCACTTGACCTGTTCCTGAACAATGCTTACATGTTTCTTTTGAAGTTCCTGGTTTTGCCCCACTGCCGTGACATGTGTCACATGGGTCTTCCACTGGAATTTCAACATTTAATTCTTTACCAAAAATTGCTTCTTCAAAGTCTAAAGTAACTTGGTATTGTAAGTCCGCTCCTTGACGCGGTGCATTTGGATCACGGCGTCTGCCGCCACCTCCGCCAAAGAACGAACTAAAGATATCTTCAAATCCGAAGCCACCACCAAAGTCTCCACCGCCGAAGCCGCCAAAACCTTGATTTGGATCAGCATGACCAAACTGATCGTACTGCGCACGTTTTTGATCATCACTTAAAACTTCATATGCTTCTTGTACTTCTTTAAACTTTTCAATTGCGTTTTCTTCTTTACTTACGTCTGGATGATATTTTTTAGCCAAACGACGGTATGCTTTTTTGATTTCATCTTTTGAAGCGCCCTTACTAAGGCCAAGCACCTCATAATAATCTCTTTTATTCATAAATTTGTAACCCCCCGAATCTTTCACATAAACGTAATTTTAACACCGAAAGAAAGTGCTTTGCAACAAAGTTTCCTCACTTACAGTATGCAAAAAGAAAAACGTAAGACCCTCAGATAAAAAACTTAGTTCATACTAAGCCCTCTTCTTATTCGTGAAAAAAGCCAAAGCCAAGGCACGCTTGACTTTGACTTTTTGTCATCTTACTTATTTTGTTTCACTTTATTACTTATCTTCTTTTACTTCTTCAAACTCAGCGTCAACTACATTGTCATTTTTCGCACCAGCGTTACCTTGTGCACCTTCTGCTTGCTGAGCACCAGCAGCTGCTTGAGCTTGCTCATATAATTTTACAGTAAGTTGTTGTACGATTTCTTGAAGTGCATCTTTTTTCGCACGGATTTCATCAAGGTCATTTTTCTCGATTGCCGCTTGTAATGCTTCTTTTGCTTCTGTTGCTTTTGCTACTTCAGCTGCATCTACTTTACCTTCTAAATCTTTTACAACTTTATCCGTTTGGAATACAAGTTGGTCAGCTTCATTACGAAGTTCAACTTCTTCTTTACGTTTTTGGTCAGCATCAGCATTAGCTTCAGCTTCTTGAACCATACGATCTACTTCTTCATCAGAAAGACCTGAAGAAGATTGGATTGTAATTGTTTGTTCTTTGCTCGTTCCTAAGTCTTTCGCACGTACGTTTACGATACCGTTCGCATCAATATCGAATGTTACTTCGATTTGTGGAATACCACGTGGTGCTGGTGGGATATCTGTTAATTGGAAGCGACCTAGTGTTTTGTTGTCAGCTGACATTGGACGCTCACCTTGTAATACGTGAATGTCTACTGCAGGCTGGTTATCAGCAGCAGTTGAGAATACTTGTGACTTACTTGTTGGAATCGTTGTGTTACGCTCGATTAATTTTGTGAATACGCCACCCATAGTTTCAATACCTAAAGAAAGTGGAGTTACATCTAATAATAGAACGCCTTTTACGTCACCAGTAAGTACTCCGCCCTGAACTGCAGCACCTAATGCTACAACTTCATCAGGGTTAACGCCTTTATATGGTTCTTTACCAGTTTCACGTTTAATTGCTTCTTGTACAGCTGGGATACGAGTAGAACCACCAACAAGAATAACTTTATCTAATTCACTTGGAGAAAGACCAGCATCTTTTAATGCACGACGAGTTGGTTCTAATGTTCTTTCAACAAGGTTAGCTGAAAGTTCTTCAAATTTCGCTCTTGTTAAGTTTAATTCTAAGTGTAATGGACCAGCAGCACCAGCACTAATGAATGGTAATGAAATTTGTGTTTGTGTTACACCTGAAAGATCTTTTTTCGCTTTTTCAGCTGCATCTTTCAAACGTTGAAGTGCCATTTTATCTTGGCTTAAGTCAATGTTGTTTTCTTTTTTGAATTCAGCTACTAAATGATCGATGATAACTTGGTCAAAGTCGTCACCACCAAGACGGTTGTCACCAGCAGTTGAAATAACTTCAAATGTTCCATCTGCTAATTCAAGGATAGATACGTCAAATGTACCGCCACCTAAGTCATATACTAGAACTTTTTGTTCTTCGTCTTGTTTTTCTAAACCGTAAGCAAGCGCAGCTGCTGTTGGTTCGTTAATAATACGTTCTACTTCTAAACCAGCAATACGACCAGCGTCTTTTGTTGCTTGGCGCTCAGCATCGTTGAAGTATGCTGGTACTGTGATAACAGCTTTCGTTACTGTTTCACCTAAGTATGCTTCAGCAGAAGCTTTTAAGTTTTGTAAAATGATTGCAGAAATTTCTTGAGGTGTGTAGTTTTTACCTTCAACTTCTACTTTGTAGTCTGTACCCATATGACGTTTAACAGACATGATTGTATTTGGGTTCGTAATTGCTTGACGCTTCGCTACTTCCCCAACTTGACGCTCTTCATTTTTGAAAGCTACAACAGAAGGAGTTGTACGGTTCCCTTCTGGATTTGGAATAACCTTTGGTTCTCCACCTTCCATAACAGCTACACAAGAGTTTGTTGTACCTAAGTCAATACCGATAATTTTACTCATGGCGAAACCTCCTACATTTATGTAAATTATTGATTTACTTTTACCATTGATGGGCGAATCACACGGTCTTTCAGCTTATAACCTTTTTGGAATTCTTCCACAACCGCGTTTGATTCAAATTCGCTGTCTTCTACTTGCATAACAGCTTGATGTTCATGCGGATCAAACTGTTTACCAACAGCTTCAATCACTTCAACACCTTCTTTAGTCAGTGCTTCTAGCAATTGACGATATACCATTTCCATCCCTTGTAATAAGGACTTCATCTGCTCATCGCTTGCTTCCACTTGCATCGCTCTTTCAAAGTTATCAAGAGCTGGCAAAATATCTGACACAAGACTTTGTGATCTATATTTTTCAGCCGCTTGCTTATCTAGTTGAACGCGGCGCTTATAGTTTTCAAAATCAGCTTGTAGACGTAGTGTGCGACCTTCCGTTTCCGTCAATTTCGCTTGCAATTCGTCTACTTTTTCTTGTAAAAGAGCCGCTTCACTTTTTTCTTCTACCACAGTTTCTTCACTGTTTTCCGCTGTAATAGATTCCTCAGTTTGCGTTTCTTTCGCTTCTTCAACTACTTGTTCGTTACGCTCTTCCACAACTTTCACCTCCTTAAAAGACACCAGGGCTCATGTTAAGCATGAGCATCCAAGCATAGTTTTTATGTTACACACCCGCAATGATCATGTTCATTGCTTGAGCGAATGTATTATTTTGATTTATGCACTCCATTTAAACCGTCTGTAAATTGTCTTGTGAACAATTGTAACAAACTAATCACACGAGAATATTGCATTCTCGTCGGCCCTAAAATTGCAATGGTTCCAAGCTGTTCTTCCCCAATGGAATACGTTGCAGAAATTAAGCTACAATCTTCCATAGCAGTCGAAGAATTTTCTCGACCGATTTTCACTTGAATACCTACTTGTTTATTACGCAAAATATCGTAAAACGCTGCTTCATTATCAATCATAGTCAGCAAGGAGCGTACCTTTTGAATATCGTGAAACTCCGGCTGCGAAAGCATATTGGCTTTTCCGCCAAAGTATATCTTTTCCGATAAAGGCACTTGAAATGTACCATCTAATATTTTTATTGCACTATCATAATTGTGGACATAGCCGCGCAGAACTGTCACAATCTCTTTTAAAATTTTATTGTGTAATTCTGCCATCGGTACACCAGATAGCTTGTCATTTAAAATATTAACCATCTTTTCTAAATCTGATAAATCAACAGATTCCGGAACGGTAATCGTTTTGCTTTGTACATGCCCTGTATCCGTTACAATAATCGCGACTGCTGTTTGATAATCCAGCGGAACAATTTGTACATTTTTAAGCTTATTTGTACTCACTTTCGGTCCAAGAACTATCGCCGTATAATTTGTGAGTTCTGATAAAATTTGAGCTGATTGCTGTGCAACCTTTTCTGCTTCAAAAATTCTTTCAGCAAATAAATCCTTAATCTGTACAATCTCCTCATTGGGTAAGTTCTGTGGTGCTAAAAGATGATCTACATAAAATCGATATCCTTTTTCTGAAGGAACTCGTCCAGAAGAACTGTGCGTTTTTTCAATAAATCCTAGTTCCTCTAAATCCGCCATTTCATTTCGAATGGTAGCTGAACTAAACGTAATTTCATCTTTTTTAGCCAACGTCCTTGACCCAACAGGCTGCGCTGATCCAATAAAGTCATTAATAATTGTTTGTAAAATTAAGAGCTGACGTTCCGTAAGCATCTCATCATCACCTCTGTTAGCACTCTTTATCTTTGAGTGCTAAATCTATTAATAACTTACCAAAATTGACATTCAATTGTCAACGGAAACGTCACGAAATAGTGAAACTTTTTCATGTACACGAAACATCTAGTTAATCAACTAAAAACGATTGAAACACTTCATTTCCTAATAACTTCCCTTGCCTTGTTAAACAAACATGACCATCTTTTTCCTCCAGTAATCCATGCTCTTTATTATATAGCAACTGCCTTGCAAAGATTTCATCCATCCCCGTGCCAAATTTCTTTTGGAACTCTAACTTAGAAACTCCTTTTGTTTTTCGAAGCCCTAAAAATAACTCCTCTTCCATCATTTCTTTTTTTGTTACCATATGAACATCTAAATAAGGAAATCCTGTCTCATCGATTTTAGAAAAATACTGTTTAAGCGGGCCCACATTTTGAATCCGCTCACCCTTTACATAACTATGAGCTCCAGCTCCAAAACCATAATATGTTTCATTATTCCAGTATGTGAGATTATGTCTACTTTCATAGCCTTCTTTTGAAAAATTACTAATTTCATACTGATGGTAGCCATACTTTTCCATCTCATCCATTACCATTTCATACATCTTCGCCTCATGATCTTCACCAGGAAGCCTTAATTTCCCTTTGTTCATTAAATTGTAAAAGACAGTTTTCGGTTCAACGATTAAAGAATACGCAGAGAAATGCTGAACACCGAGCGTGAAGGCGATATCTAACGTTTCCTTCACATCTTCAATCGTTTGTCCTGGTAATGCATAAATTAAATCGACATTAATATTCGTAAAACCAACTTCCTGCGCTTCACGAATTGCTACAAACGCATCTTCTCTCGTATGCTTACGTCCAATTTTCTCTAGCAATTCATCACGAAACGTTTGCACACCAAAACTAATTCGGTTAACACCACCTTCTAATAGAAGGTTCAATTTTTCTTTCGGTAAGTCTCCAGGATTTGCTTCAAATGTTAATTCACAGTTTGGAGCAAACGGACGCAAACGACGATTAATAATAGCAAGCAACTTTTCAGTCTGCTCCATATTTAGTGCTGTTGGTGTCCCGCCCCCAACAAAAATTGTTTTCATATTTTCAAACGGTACCTTTTGAATCGTATTTATTATTTCTTTCTCTAAATACTCCAAATATTGATCAACGGGCTGACGTTCAATAAATACTTTATTAAAATCACAATAGTGACAAATATGCTGACAAAACGGAATATGAATATATGCAGCTTGCATCAAACTTTACTCCTACCTTTCTAAAAAGAAAACCTCCGCATTTCGGAGGCTCCTTTACTTCTCTAACCCATTACGAATTTGCTTCATTCGCATTTTTCCCCAATCATACATCATTTCGACGATTGGTAAAAGCGTCATGCCTAAATCCGTCATAAAATACTCTACGCGCGGAGGCACTTCTGGATATACTGTCCGATCGACAATTCCATCTTCCATTAATTCTTTTAGTTGATTTGATAAAACTTTATGAGAAATGTTTGGAAATAGTCGTTGCAACTCACTAAAACGATGTGGCCCTTCTACACCTAGATGCCACAAAATTACAACTTTCCATTTTCCGCTAATAATAGAAAGAGTCAATTCCTTTTCACAATTAAAATTACCATTTTGTATCTTTTCTTGAATATCTTTTCGAATATTTTCAGACATCATTCGTCTCCTAACTCTATATCAATCATCACTTTTCCCCTTGCACAAAAAAGCATCCTTACTATTGTAAAGGAGAGATGGAAAGATGTCTAAAAAAGTATGCTTATACACAAAAAGAAGCCGCATAAACGGCTCCTTTTTTCATTAGTTATCGTCCATTTTCAATACAGCCATGAACGCTTCTTGTGGTACTTCTACAGAACCAACAGATTTCATACGCTTCTTACCTTCTTTTTGTTTTTCAAGAAGTTTACGTTTACGAGAAATGTCACCACCGTAACATTTTGCAAGTACGTTTTTACGCATTGCTTTAATTGTAGAACGTGCTACAACTTTGTTTCCAATTGTCGCTTGAATTGGCACTTCAAACTGTTGTCTCGGAATTAATTCTTTTAATTTTTCTACGATTACTTTACCACGGTCATACGCTGAATCACGGTGTACGATAAATGATAAAGCATCGACTTGTTCAGAATTTAAAAGAATATCCATCTTCACAAGTTTAGATGGTTTATAGCCGATTAACTCGTAGTCAAATGACGCATATCCCTTCGTATTTGATTTTAGTTGATCAAAGAAATCATATACGATTTCAGAAAGTGGGATTTCGTATGTCAACGTAACACGTGTTTCATCTAAATATTGCATATCAATAAACGCACCACGTTTACCTTGGCAAATTTCCATTACAGCTCCAACATAGTCATTCGGAACCATGATTGCAGCTTTTACAAACGGCTCTTCTACACGGTCAATGGACTGCGGATCTGGCATATTAGATGGGTTATCAACAATCAAATCTTCACCGCTTGTTAAATATACTTTATAAATAACACTTGGTGCTGTTGTAATTAAATCAATCTTGAATTCACGTTCGATACGTTCTTGAATGATTTCCATATGAAGTAAACCTAAGAATCCACAGCGGAAACCGAAACCTAATGCTTGAGATGTTTCTGGTTCAAACTCAAGAGCAGAATCATTCAATTCCAATTTTTCTAATGCATCACGTAAATCATTATAACGTGCAGAATCAATTGGGTATAAACCACAGAATACCATTGGGTTTAATTTACGGTAACCTGGTAATGGCTCTGCTGCTGGACGTTTCGCATGTGTAATTGTATCACCAACGCGCGTGTCTCCTACGTTTTTAATAGATGCTGCTAAGAATCCTACATCACCTACTGTCAACTCTTTACGCTGCGTTGTTTTCGGTGTGAATACACCTACCTCCGTTACTTCAAACTCTTTACCAGTTGCCATCATACGTACTTTATCGCCAACTTTTACTGTACCGTTTACAACACGGATATAAGCAATTACACCGCGATATGGGTCGTATAAAGAGTCAAAAATCATACATTGAAGTGGCTCCTCTGGGTCACCTTCTGGAGCTGGTACTTTTTCAACGATTTGTTCTAGAATATCTTCAATACCGATGCCAGCTTTCGCAGAAGCAAGTACAGCTTCTGATGCATCTAAACCGATTACATCTTCTACTTCTTGACGAACACGCTCTGGATCAGCACTTGGCAAGTCGATTTTATTAATAACTGGTAAAATCTCTAAATTATTATCAAGTGCTAAATATACGTTCGCTAACGTCTGCGCTTCAATACCTTGCGCTGCATCAACAACAAGAATCGCACCTTCACAAGCCGCTAAACTACGAGACACTTCGTACGTAAAATCGACGTGTCCTGGTGTGTCGATTAAGTGAAGAATATATTCTTCACCATCTTTTGCTTTATACGTTAATTGAACTGCATTTAATTTAATTGTAATACCACGCTCACGCTCTAAATCCATAGAGTCAAGTAATTGAGCTTTCATTTCGCGCTGTGTTAACGCATTTGTTTTCTCCAAAATACGGTCTGCCAACGTTGACTTTCCGTGGTCAATATGAGCAATGATGGAGAAGTTACGAATTTTGGACTGTCTTTTTGCTCTTTCTTCTTTATTCATCTATGTTCTCAACTCCTAATAGTCTCGCCAATATACACTAGCACTGATTATATCAATAGAGCAGCAAAGATTCAATGAAAACTCGTGCTGCTTATAAGACAAATCTTCCTCTCTTTATCTTATGCGAGTAAATCACGCGGGACAAACCTTTTTGTAACAAAAAAATGGTTGTCTTACAAAGTTATAAGACAACCTCTTTTTATTCTTCCAATTGGTTAAAAATGTCTTTTATTTTCCCAATTACTATATCTGTACTAAACTTAGCGATAGTTCGAGCAAATTCCGCAATTCCCATCCCTAGTCCTTCTACAACATTAAAACTTCTGAGACTTTCTAACTGTTTTTGTTTTTCGCCAGCTGAAAATATACCTTCTAAAATTTCCGGATCAACATTTCCACTTCCAGTTCCCGTCATTCGAGTTACTTGTTCATACGTTGGCTGCCGATAGCCTTTCATGCTTTTTAAGCCATGATTAGCGATTCCAATTCCGATTAACATCAAAAAAAGAAACAGCACAACACAACTCATACACCGAAGCGTAAATCGACTCAACTTAGGCTGTCCCTTCTCATCAATGCGTATATGCACCTGTGTTATCTTGATCAATTTGATGGTGAAGTGCTGCATTTAAACCACTCGCTATTACATTTGCCATATCTTCAATAAATGCATCTACTTCTTTCGGCGTCACCATTAAATTATGACCAAGCGGAGCTAATACTTCATAAATTAATTTTCGCTTTTCTTCATCTTCCAAAGTCCCCACTGCCCCTAAAAACATATTGCGACTTTTTTCATCCGGCATATCTTCCTCTGTTAATTTCTTCTTTTCTCCAAATGTAAAGCCAGCTGGCAATAAAGAACGAGATGGTTTATCTCCTTCTCTCATTTCACGACCAAAATGCTTCAAAATAAAATCAATTGTATCACTCGTAATGGAAACAGCATCTACAACCGTCGGAACACCGATCGCAATCACTGGGATTCCAAGCGTCTCCTTACTTAATTCTTTTCGTTTATTTCCTACACCCGATCCAGGATGAATTCCCGTATCTGAAATCTGTATCGTACTATTTACTCGTTCAATAGACCTTGCGGCAAGTGCATCGATAGCGATCACAAAGTCTGGTTTTGTCTTTTCAATGATGCCATAAATGACATCGCTCGTTTCAATCCCTGTAATCCCCATTACACCTGGACGGATTGCACTAACAGGACGATATCCATCCTCTACACTTTCAGGCTGCAATTTAAAAAGATGACGCGTCACAAGCACATTTTCTACAACAATTGGTCCAAGGGCATCTGGTGTTACATTCCAATTCCCTAGTCCAACGATTAAACAGCTCGCCTCTTTAGTAATTCCAATTTCTTCTAACAAATAAGAAAATTCTTTTGCAAAAATACGCTCTACTTTTTGCTGTAATTCTGTATCTTGCTGACGAATCCCCTGCACTTCAAGCGTTAAATAATTACCAGGCTTTTTACCCATCGCTTCAGAAGCACTTTCTTCGATTATCACTTTCGTAATCGTAATACCTTCTTCTTCACGCTCTTTTACAACAACACCTTGGATTCCTGTTTGTTCTTGCTGACGTTCTTGTAACATTTGATGAGCTTCTACTGCAAGGTCTGTTCTAACACTATATTTACTTAAATCTAATGGTTCTTTCATCGTATCTCCTCCGTAATTCATAGTAAATATAGTTAGATTCCCCAAAATTATATAAGGTCATTCTTTCCTTTACATGAAATTTCATTGATCTCGCTATTGCAATTCTCTTCTCCGTTTGATAGAATATCACTTGTTCTATGTAAGTATCGAGTCACTCGATCGCACCAGGGAGGTGAAAAGTATGGCAAACATCAAATCTGCTATCAAACGCGCTAAACTTAGCGAAGAGCGTCGTGCACATAACGCTTCTATCAAGTCTGACATGCGTTCAGCTGTTAAAACTGTAGAAGCTTTAGTTACTAATAACGATCTTGAAAATGCTAAAGAAGCTTTCAAAACTGCTTCTAAAAAACTTGACAAAGCAGCTCGTAAAGGTCTTATCCACCAAAACGCTGCAGCTCGTCAAAAATCTCGCTTAGCGAAAAAAGTAAACGCGTAAGGCGTTTAAAAAACGATCCATTCGGGTCGTTTTTTTATATACAAAAAAGTTCACGCGGCAAATGGCATGAACTTTTTTAGTTTATCCAGCTATAGCGGCTAGAATCGCAGGCCATTTCACCCTCTCTATCGAAGCAAAAAGCGCTTCTCGGTCGAGCCCTCCAATGACCTGCGATTCTGAACGTGCTACCTCTTCTTTTATTTTACCCCGCTATTCGCGGGCAGTAAGACCCCCGCCTCAAAATTCAGCAAAAGCAAAGAAGTTAGGTGGGGGCGGGCTGCCCATAAAAGCCCGATTGGTGAGGGCTAATAATCAGCGGGAGATGAAGAACCCCCCACTGATTAAAGTTTCACTTTATCCAATATGATTTAAACGCATTAAGAAAAACTCTAAGACGAGTTTCTTATCCATTTTCCCTGTTTTCATACTATAATCGGCTTCAGCTAATTCTAAAATGACTTTTTTCAATTCTTCAAACGAGAAAAATTTCGTTTGATTCATCGCCAACTTTACTCGGTATGGATGAACACCAATATGCGAAGCAATTTGATTTTGCCCATATCCACGTTGCTGTAATTCTTTCACTTGGTGCAGTAAACGAAATTGACTCACTAATAACGCTAATAATTTAATTGGCTCCTCTTGCTGCGTAAATAATCCGTCTAAAATTTGCATAGCTCCAGCAATATCTTTTTTCACTACCTTTTCTGTTAACGCAAACACATTTTGTTCAACCGATTTTGGCACAAGCTCCGCCACAAGCCCTGTTGTGATTTCTCCACCCATCCCAACATAAAGGGTTAACTTGTCCATTTCCTTCGCTAACATCGTTACATTGCTCCCTACAAGCTCTAACAGCAAGCTAACAGCTGCTTCCTCGATATGTACATGCACTTCATCCGCACGAGCCACAACCCATTTACGAACGTCCTGTACTTGCATCGCATTGGCTTCTACTACATCTGCTGTTTTCTTTAATAATTTTGTAATTTTCTTTCGCTCATCTAGTTTTTCATAAGGGGCTACAAATACAATAATCGAAAATGGAGATGGCTCTGCAATATATTCCTCTAAAATCTTTATATTTTGTTCTATTTTTTCTTTTTGCGACGTTAAAAATAATGGGGATTTAATTAGCAATATTTTACGATCCCCAAAAAAAGGAAGCGTACGCGCATCTTCTATTACATCTTCTAAATACGCTTCTTCTAAGTCATACGTTACAACATTAAACTCACGATCTTCCTCAGCTAACGCTTCCGTTGTTATAAGCTTTATTGTTTCATTTATAAAATACGCTTCCGTTCCATATATTAAATAAAGTGGTGCAAACTGCTTCTTTTTAATCTTCTTATGTATATCACTCATACTTTTTCCTACTCCCTAACTTGGCAATATATCTCTATACTAATGCGCTATCTTTTGTTTTACAAGTACAAAGGAACAGGCTTAAGTAACCTATTCCTTTATCTATATAAAACGCCACGCAATAAGTCCCGGGATTCTTATTGGTGTGCGGTAACCACTTTACTGTTATTATTCGCAACTGCTGGATAAGTATAATTGTTAACTGTTAGCATGCTTGGAAATCAAATTTCCACCTTCTACTCGCATAAGATTTATCTCCTACTTCTACACAAATATCCTCTATTTATCTTCATATGGAAATTGTAGATTTTTTTCTGACAATATCTTATACTAAAATGGAATGTTGGGGAGGGATTCTAAATGAATGAGTTTGAGCAAAACGTTCAAAGTAAACGCAATGACGCTATTGATTCAGGGGTAGGTTTTATCGTCTCATTTGGTTTTTTCGCAACACTTTTCATTATTGCAACAATTATTAAATTTATCGGTTCTTAAAGGCCGCTGCATGCGGCCTTTCTTTTTTTACTTCATCTTTTCTGTGCTTCATCATATGTCAGTTTACTTCGAAACGTTCCCCTTTCACCTTCAAAATCATAGAAAACGGCTCCTTGTTTGTCAGTTCGCCATATTTCAATTTCAAGTTCCAACAAACGCTCTAGCACTTGCTGATGCGGATGCCCATATCGATTATGCTCTCCAGCTGAAATGATTGCCTTCTTAGGCTGAATGAGGTGCAAAAAGGAAGATGAAGACGATGTCTTACTACCATGATGCCCAGCCTTTAAAATATCCGCACGTAACTCCGGATACCGTTCTACAATACGCCTCTCCCCTTCCTCTTCTAAATCCCCCGTAAACAGCCACTTAAGTCCCCCAAACTTCGCCCAAAGTACAATAGAGGCATCGTTATCAGCCTTTTCTTTCCCTTCCGGGGATAACACAACAAATTCTGCTCCATCTATCTTCCATCCATCTCCTTCTCCAACCACGTTTGTCCGTATATGCTTTCCCTTTGCCATTTTCCTCAATTCTTTTTCCAATACCGCGTCTTCCTGCTTCCTTCCAAATACGATTTCTTCTACAGTAATAGACGATAATATTTCTTTTGCCGCCCCCATATGATCTGTATCACCATGCGTCACAATCAACTTATCAATTTTCCGAATCCCTTCTTTTTGTAAAAACGGAAGAAGAATATCGTGTCCAACAGAAAACTCATGTTTTTTCTTTTGCCACGTTTCCTTTTTTACAGGAATTGTCCCCCCTGTATCAATGAGATAGATCCCCTTGTCATATGGAAGACGAATCAAGATTGCATCCCCTTGTCCAACATCAATAAAAGTCACACTTCCACTAGCACGGAAATAGGGTGAAACATAATGACAAATACATATAAAGAGGAAAAACCCGGTGGCTATGAACAAAATACATTTTTTGACCGTTTTTTCCCACACAACAAATATACCAATGATACTAAAACAATATAAAACCACAAGGAATAGAGGTGTTTGCCCAAAAACAAGGCGAAGAAACGGGAGGTTTTCACAATACTGAAGAATTTCATTAGAAAACATTAAACATACTGATAATCCATGTGCCAGCCATGTCGACACAAAAGGAACAAATAACATACAAAGAAAAATAACGATACTACATGGTAACACAATACAAGATAGAAACGGAACATATATAAGATTGAGGAAAATGCTATATGGAGAAAAATAGCCGAAGTGATATAACAAAATAGGAGTACTAGCAAGTTGTGAAATAATAGAAAGATAGATTGTATTTTGAATCAGACTATTATTACGCTGTAACAGACGATTTGCCGACAGCAATAGTGCAAAACTACCAACAAACGAAAATTGAAATCCAATATCAAAAGCCATATAAGGATCATATAAAAGCATGAATATAGCTGTCATACTAAGCGCATCTAAACTTGAAATACGAACAGAATGCATAAGTGCTAGCAATAACATAACACCTGTTACAGAAGCTCTTATGACAGATGGAGACGCTCCTGCTAAAAGCATATAAAGCGGAATACAAACAACAAGACATATCGTTGTCATTTCCCTCGTCAGTCCGATCCTGAGTAAAATAAAATAGCCAATTGCCATTAACAATACAATATGAGATCCAGAAATCGCCAATAGATGGATAAGACCAAATTGTTGATATCGTTCTTCTACTTCAAATGTCATCAGTTGCCGATCTCCAAACAACAGTGCATTCATAAATGCTCCAGATTGCCCGGGAAACATTTCTGTGACTATCGACACTGCGTTTTGGCGTATTAAAAAGATCCATTGTGTAAATGTCAAAGATTTTTGAATACAATTTGAAATCTCTTTCGCTTCAAATAAGAAATGAATCTTTTGCTTATGTAAGTAGTCACGATAATCAAATCCATGAAAGTTCCGTGCTTCTGGCGGCACTTTCATTTTCCCTTTAAATGTACAGCTCATACCCGCATATAATTTCTGCAACTGTCCTTTTTGCTCAGCTGAGTGAATTTTGTAAAACAATTGCAACGTATCCCTCTCATTGACTTCTATTTGAAAAGAAAGCTGATCGCCATTTATAAGAGGTGTTGTTTGAATTATACCTTTTGTCACTTCAAAGTTTAATCCTTTTGAAGGTTGATTTTTCCATTCAACATATGAAGTATAGAAGAAACTCCCGGAACATGTCAGTATACAAAAAACGAGGACTTGGCGCGAAGTACGATATATACAAAATAAAATATAACAACCAAATAAACTAACAAATAATAACTGAAACGAGGAACAGGCGATTGCAATCCCCATAACAAACGAGATTGCAATATAGCCCCACTGTCCACGCAACTCATACTCCCCCTTATCGTGAATATTCAAAAAGTCCGGTACAGATAGCTGTCACATTTCTTCATTACGTCGTCAGTCCGACACTCATATAGATTCATCTACACTCCGCACTTTCCTGGCCGTGCCTCGAACTGCTCGCCACTCTTTATCCTTCTTTTTGAACACACACTTATAGCATCTCTTTTGCTTTAGCGAATACTTGTTGTAATTCATTCATTGTTAAATCATCTTTTTCTAAAGATGAAAACAGCTCTTTTAATTGTAAATGACGCTCTTGTTGCTCTATCGATGTAATATCATATTCGAGCGGAACATGTTTCACTGTTACATTTGCTTGCTCAAATAATTCTACAGCGTACGGGTGATTTTTATAATCTTGTGCGTAATAAACAGCTGTAATACCACTTTGAATAATGGCTTTACAACATTGTAAACAAGGAAAGTGCGTAACATAAATCTCTGCATCCTCTGTTTTCGCACCAAATTTAGCACATTGCAACAGCGCGTTCATTTCCGCATGAATTGTGCGAACACAATGATTATCAATCACATAGCATCCATCGTCTATACAATGAACACCACCTTTAATTGAACCGTTATATCCACCCGCGATAATTCGCTTATCACGAACAATTGTCGCTCCTACCGCAAGCCTTGTACACGTGCTACGCAGCGATAATAAATGGCTTTGCGTCATAAAATATTGATCCCAAGAAATTCGTTCCATATCTTCACCTACTTTTTCATCTACTTGTAGTGTAGCGAAAGAAGAAAAAGTTCGTCAATCCTTTACGGAATAATTATTTTATCTTTTATTTTTTCAAGCGATTTCTCTCCAATACCATCTACCTCCAATAAATCTTCTATCTTTTGAAACGGCCCATGTTCTTCTCGATATT
Source organism: Bacillus sp. XF8 (assembly GCF_017498755.1). Taxonomy (NCBI): domain Bacteria; kingdom Bacillati; phylum Bacillota; class Bacilli; order Caryophanales; family Bacillaceae; genus Bacillus; species Bacillus sp. XF8. The sequence goes on from NZ_JAGDQK010000005.1 coordinate 121,091, forward strand.
TCATAATATTTTCTGCTTTTCGAGGTCCAATTCCCGTTATTTTCTCGAGTTGCTCTTTTGGTGCAACATTAATTTGAATTTTCCCCTCCTGCCCTGAAGGTAGATTAGCTGCCTGCACTTGCTCTCCTTTTTTCGGGACATAGAGTAGCATTTGATCTTGCATAAGCTGCGCTAAGTTCACTTTTGCCATATCAGCTTCAGGTAAAAAACCACCTGCTTTTTCAACCCCATCTTTTACGCGTGCGCCCATCTCCATCTCATATACACCTTCATGATGCACAGCTCCTTTTATATCAATCATGATTGTTTTTTTCTGTTCTTTTGATTCTGCTACTTTTAATTTATCTTTGCTTTCTTCACTCTTCACATTTGTATCAATTTTCGTGGTCGGTTGCATGGCCTGTTGCTTCGTCTGCCACATAAAGAGTATAAATACAACTCCAACAGCCCCTAATAAAGCGAGCCACTTCTTTTGAAAATTCTGCATGATTTTAATACCTCCAATTCATAAATTCACAACATAGTTCATATTGTTTAGGAGAAAGATGTTACGAAGGAGGGATGAAACATTGAACATAGGAATTATAGGGACAGGAAACATGGGGAATATACTAATCGATGCATTTTTAGAGACCCGTGCTGTCAAACCTTCGTGCCTTACTATTATTAATCGTACACCTGCCAAAGCACATCATATAAAAGAGAAGTATCCTTCTGTTCATATAGCAAAGACAGTGCAAGAGGTAATTGGACGCTCTCAGCTTATTTTTATTTGTGTTAAACCTGTAGACATCCATCCAATATTAAAAAAACATGCCGCTCACTTTACTGATGAAAAATGTTTAATTTCTATTACAAGCCCCATATCAGCAACTCAATTAGAAACGGTTGTATCTTGTCACGTCGTACGTATTATTCCGAGCATCACAAACCGAGCATTCTCTGGCGCCTCACTATTTACATTTGGAAAAAACTGTTCGAAAGAATGGGAACAAAAGTTACTTCGTTTGTTTAAAAATATTTCCACACCTATTGTGATCGGGGAAGATATTACACGAGTTTCATCTGACATCGCAAGCTGCGGACCTGCATTCTTCAGCTACTTACTACAATGTTTCATTAATGCTGCTGTAGATAAAACAAATATTACTCATGAAGAAGCAACTACTTTAGCAAGTGAAATGATTATCGGGATGGGAAAACTATTAGAAAAAGAAATTTTCACATTACCAACTCTGCAAGAGAAAGTATGTGTAAAAGGCGGTGTTACAGGAGAGGGCATTCAGATTTTAGAGGATCACGTCGGAGATATGTTCCATAAATTATTCGAGCGAACACATGAGAAATATGATGAAGATCTAGAAGGCGTTGAACAACAATTTAATAAGCACACGTAAATAATACGCCACAATGGTACAAAATCCTCTTAAAACTCCTTATCTTTTTCTCATACTATTTTTTATCAAACTCTTATTTTTATATTTTATAAGTATTACTTTTCTACTTTCCTATAAATAAAATACCGTTTTCTAAACAAAACAAAAGCAACCTAATCGGTTGCTTTTGTTTTTATCCATTCTTTTTTGCCATAAAAAAGATACGTTCCGTTTGTTCAGTTACTTCCATTCGTTCAAAATCACCCGTCACACGAAGCACTGTAAAGCCCGCTTCTTCAAGCCATTTTGTTACTAATTCAACTGAATAGGCACGTTGCACGTGACATTCATCAAAGCGATGATATACACCTTCCTCTGGATCCTGTACAAAGAATGACAAGTCATGCTCTACACTATCTGATTCTTCTCCAGGGAAGCAGTTCCAAATGAGAGCTATCTCGTCTCCATTAACTGTGTACGTCTCATTTTGAAATACATGATGAATTTTATATAAAGAGTGTACATCAAATAAGAACAGACCATCTTGACGCAAATGGTGGGACACTCGTCTGAACGTTTCTTGTATCCCCTTTTCTTCCAGTACATAATTCAATGAATCACAAAAGATTGTTACACAATCAAATTCACCTGGAACGTCTAATTCCCTCATATCCTGTTGATAAAAAGGAATAAAATACCCTTCTCCCCCTAGCTTTTGCTGAGCAACCGTTAGCATTTCTTCTGAAAGATCGACGCCAATCATGTCATAACCTTTTCGCACAAGCGGAAGTGTTACATTCCCAGTCCCGCACGCTACATCAAGAATCTTCGCCTCTTTCATGCCTGCCTGCTGTAAGCTTTCCTCTGTGAATTCTACCCATTTATCATACGGGACATCATTCATAAGTTCATCATACAACAATGCAAATTGCTCATATCTCATTGGCTTAACTCTTCTGTGATATCTTCACGTGGCACGTCACCCCATAGACGCTCTAAATTATAATGATCACGCTCATCTTTATGGAATACATGCGCAACTACATCACCAAGGTCCACTAGAACCCAGCGCGCTTCATCGAAGCCTTCCATACGTTGTACGTCGATTTGGAATTCATGCGCTTTCGCTTTAATTTCACGTGCAATTGCTTGTACTTGCTTATCAGAATTCCCGTGACAAATAATAAAATAATCTGCAATTGGTGAAATACCTTGCATATTTAATACCACCATATCTTCTGCTCTTTTATCATCAGCTGCTTTTGCCGCTAATACTAATAACTCTTTGTCTTTCATTCAGTAATTTCCTCCTTCAGGACTGCGTTATATGTTTGAAATGTTAATGGATAGATCGTTTGATTCTTTTCCATTAAAAATTGAATCGTACGTTTTAATGCAAATAATAAAGCTTTATTTATATCTTCCTGTGCTAATTTCCGCGCTTCTTCCACACCTGGAAATTTGCGGCCAGGTTCAATATAATCTGCTACATAAATAACTTTATCAAGCATTGTCATCTCTTCATGACCGCTTGTATGATATGTAATAGCTTGCAGAATTTCAGTGTCAGTAATGCCGACTTCTTTTTCTACTAAGTATGCCCCAACTGGTGCATGCCATAACTCTTTGTTATAGTGAAGTAAATCTTTTGGCAACTCTTCCTGTTTAATAATGTCTTCCATTTCTTGAATCGATCTACATTTTGCATAATCATGAAATATAGCAGCCATTTCTGCTTTTTTCTCATCCACGCCATATAGTTTAGCAAGTTCAATTGCCGTTTCCATCACACCAATTGTATGTATATAACGTTTTTCATGCATTTGTTGTTTTACAATTTCAAGTGCTTCCTCACGATTCATACAACCCATTCCTCTCGATATATACCTGTACTTGTTCTGGAAGCAAATATTTACAAGTTTTCTTCTCCTCATACCTCTTTCGTAATAAGGAGGAAGAAACAGCAAATTCCGGAATTTCTACTGTTATGATTTCATAAGGTGTATGTAATGTATAACCCGGCCTTGCAACTCCAACAAAAGTTACAAGCTGAAGTAATTTCTCAATGTTATACCATTTGGGTAAATACTCCACCATATCCCCGCCAACGATAAAATGAAACTGCGCGTCCGGATGCTTCTTTGTTAATTGTAACATAGTGTCGTATGTATAGGATGGACCTTCTCTTTGTAGCTCTTCTAAACAAACCGAGAAATACTCCTCTTTCCCAATTGCTAACTCTAACATGTTCAATCGATTTTCCACACTTGTAATATTGCGATCTTGTTTATGAGGTGGAATTTGATTCGGCAAAAACCATATTTCATCAAGCCCGAGTGCATCATACACCTCATTTGCAATCAACAAATGTCCATAATGAGGCGGATCAAACGTGCCGCCAATGATTCCGATCTTTTTCAAACAAAACGCCCCCTTTAGTTCACAAGCAGTAATCTTTCCGAAACAATATATGGAAAAATTACTGCCCGTAAAAACTCAATTGGTCTAAACCCTATTAGCAAGAACGAATCCCGAACATAGCGGACGTAAGCTATGGAAACGCCCTATATATATCCTGAGCACAGTAAGCTGCTATTATGGAAGTTTGATTTGTTTATTTTCTCTTGATTCTTTATATAAAACAATTGTGCTTCCAATTACTTGGACGATTTCTGCTCTCGCACCTTTAGCCAATTCTTCTGCAACTTCACGACGATCAAATTCACAGTTTTGTAGTACACTCACTTTAAATAACTCACGCGCTTCTAATGCATCTGCGATTTGTTTTACCATATTTTCATTTACGCCGCCTTTTCCAACTTGAAAAATCGGTGTTAAGTGATGTGCCTTTGCACGTAAAAATCTTTTTTGTTTTCCTGTTAACATATAGTTAGCCTCCAAGCTTTCTCATTACTAATTGTTTCATTCTTTCGATATTTGGCATATGTCCTGTCCACATTTCAAATGCAAGTGCTCCTTGATAAACAAACATATCTATTCCATTTTGCACAATGGCTCCTTTCGCTTTCGCATCTCGCAGAAGCTTTGTCTCAAATGGATTATAAATAATGTCCGAAACAATCGTTCCGTGTTTCAAAGATTGAATTTGCATCGGTGTACTTTGGACATGTGGATGCATTCCTATCGTTGTTGTATGAATGATAATATCATAATTTCCTTGTTCCTCTGTTGCTTGCTCTAATGAAAGAGCATGCGATGTAATCTTCGCTTGACATCCAGCGATAAGCTGATTTGCCTTTTCTACTGTTCGGTTGGCAATATCAATTACTTTTACACCTGCGTCTGCAAGTGAAAAGTAAATAGCGCGGCATGCTCCGCCTGCACCAAGTAATAAAATACGCTTTTGATAAAGCGGATCTTTACTAATCGATTGCAATGAACGAACATAACCAATTCCGTCTGTATTATAACCGATCAGCTTTCCCTCTCTATGAACGACCGTATTCACCGCACCAATTTGCTTTGCTAACGGATCAATTCCATCCAAGTATTTCATAATTGAAACTTTGTGAGGAGTCGTGACATTAAATCCCGATACTCCTAATGCCTTCAAGCCTTTCACCGCTTCCCCTAGCGTCTCTTCTTCTACAAGAAACGCATGATAATGAGCATCTATATTTAAGTCCTCAAATGCGTCGTTATGCATAAGTGGTGACAATGAATGTCCTATTGGATTTCCGATTACACCATATAACTGTTTCATAAATTCCTCTCCATATTAAATTAAAGATTTACGTAATGAAACACTAACTCCTTTTGGTACATGAGCCACAATCTTTGCCCCAGGCTCATTTACAGTAACCCATCCTAATCCAGAGAATACAACATCTGTTTTTGGCTCACGAATATTAAATTCGTATTTCACAAGCCCAGGCATATTTTCTAGTTCTTCTGGAGTTGGTGGATTTAATAATTCTCCAGCATGTTTTTCATACAATTCATCTGCTTTTTCAAGTTTTGTACGATGAATTGGTAAACGGTTTGATAAATGACAAGTGAACGCACGGCGACCACCACTAATATAATCAAATCGTGCTAATCCACCGAAGAATAATGTTTGTTCCTCGTTTAATTGGAATACCATCGGCTTGATTTCCTTTGTTGGTGTAATAAGCTTCAAGCTTTGCTTTCCAACGTAATGTGCCATTTGGTGGTGATTAATAATACCCGGTGTATCATATAAAGAAGATGTTTCATCTAATGGAATATCAATTAAATCAAGTGTTGTTCCTGGGAAATGAGATGTTGTAATTACATTCTCAGTTTCTTCACTAAATTCTTTAATCATGCGATTAATAAACGTGGATTTTCCAACATTCGTACACCCTACAACGTATACATCCTTACCACCGCGGTATTGTTCAATCGCCTCAGCAAGTTCACGGATACCTTGTCCTTTTGCTGCACTAATTAAAAAGACATCTTCTGGTTTTAATCCAAGTTGCTTTGCACTATAACGCATCCAATGTTTTACTTTATCATGCTTTACTGACTTTGGAATTAAATCCGATTTATTTCCAACAAGCAATACTTTGTTATTCCCTACAAAACGATGTAAGCCTGGTAACCAGCTACCATTGAAGTCAAAAATATCTACAATCTTGACAACAAGTGCATCTGATTGTCCAATTCCATTTAAAATACGCAAGAAATCATCATCTGTTAAAGACACATCTTGAATTTCATTATAGTTCTTTAAACGGAAACAACGTTGACAGATCACTTGTTCTTTCTCTAAAGATGAAGCTGGCGCATACCCGACTTCATTTTTATGCTCTGTTTGAATTTCTACACCGCAACCAATACATTTAATTGTTTCAGTCAAACTTTATTCCTCCCAGTTAATTAAACCTTTTTTCTTCATATTCCTCATAAGTCTGCGTTCAATCTTTCGATTAAATCGCGTTACTAGCCCGTCTGTTTGTGCTACTGGTACAACTAAAATCGTATGAAGACCAACACGATTTCCGCCTAGTACGTCCGTTAGCAATTGATCTCCAATTACTACTACTTCATCAGGTCTTAAATTCATTTTTTGCATGGCACGTTTAAACGCACGAACCAATGGTTTACGTGCACTATGAATAAACGGAATTCCAAGTGGATCTGCAAAGTCCTTTACTCGTTGCTCATTATTATTAGAAACGACCGTTACTTGAATGCCATGCTCTTTCATTTTTAAAAACCATTGTTCAAGCTTAGGTGTTGCATTAGGACGATCCCATTCAATTAAAGTGTTATCTAAGTCAGTGATAATACCTTTTATCCCGCGTTTTATTAAATCTTCTGGTTGAACATGATATACGTTTTTTACGTATTCATTTGGTAAAAATAATTTCAATTTCTTTCACCTCTTTGAGGAGTTTTCATAAAATTTTTCGACAACATTTTTCGATAAATAGATTGTGGATAACATTGTACACATTTTCCACATTAACTTTTCAGTTAATTCGCAATTTATTAACATTTCATACACATCTTATCCACGGTGATATGTGGATAACCAGTCGTTTGTGACTGTCATAATTTTTTGATACAGTAGATGCAACAAAGAACCTATCCTTATTATCGGAGGTGACTCACCTTGAAAATGAAACATATGGAACAGTTATCTACTGAGTTACTCACTGAGTCTTATTATAAAGCAAAAGAACTAAAATTAAATCCTGACTTCATTTTACTTATAAAACAAGAAATCATCCGGCGATCATTAGAGGACAAGCTTGCCAAATCGTCTTGAGTACATATAGATTACTGCTTCACCTGTAAAAAGAGCCATCCTCAAGATGGCTCTTTTATAAAATGAAACTTCCATCCTTGGGAACTTTTCACCTAGCACATAAGCCCATCTAACTTCTTGGTGCCCTCACAAGTTTGTGATAAAACTTTTACCGCCCGCTACCATCAAGATAAGCGAGTTGCAATTTTTTCACCAACGCAAAGTTCTTGGCCACTCGTTAGCGTTGAAACAACTTCAACCATTCCTTTTTCAAACAGTAAAACGACTGTTGAACCAAATGTAAAGTATGCCATCTCTTCACCTTTTTGAACAGTGTTTCTTTCATGAAGAAGTTCAATACTATTTACAAACATAGCTCCTACTTTTACAAGCGCCATATGTTGTCCTTCACTATCAACTTCTGTAACAGAACGATAATTCTTTGACAACGGCTCTTTTCCATATTTCATTCCTGCTGCGTTTACTGGATATGATTTTCTTCCAAGTACAAATCGCTCTGTCACAGTACCAGATAGCGGGCTATGAATACGATGATAATGACTTGGACTTAAATAAATAACCATATATGTACCGCCGGCATAACGCCTTGCTCGCTCTTCATTACCTAGCATATCCACAATCGAATAGCGCTTGCCTTTAATATCAAATGTTTTCGTTTCTTCAATAGGGCCATGATCAGCAAATACCCCATCAACAGGACTAACAATACTTGATGCCGCTGCATCTATTTCTCGTTTTCCTTCTTTCAACTTACGTGTAAATAATTCATGCAGCGTTCGATATTCCTTTAAATCCTTTTCCATCTCATCCTGATTCAATTGAAACGCTTTTGCATAAGACGAAAGAATAATGGAACTTAAGCGAGACTGTGCAAATTTACGTAATATATAAGAAGTAAAACGCCCGTTTGTAAGTTCGATCATGAGTCGATATAATGTACGTCGCAAACCGCGAAACCTCCTAATAAGTCTTAATGAACAATTAAGTTTAGCTTTCCCTTCTTTTCTTTCTATATCATACAGTGAAACTTCTGAAAGTGTTTTTTATGTTCACTTATTATAAACCAAGCCGATCGTACAAAAAGAAAGAATAGGTACCATTTCATTCTTAAATTCGTTAGCACCTTCTAATATTACAGATAGAACCCGTCATTTTCAACAGTGAACGTATATTTCTTCTTAGAGTTTCTTGTTTTATTCCCTTTTCATCAAAAGAAAAATGGCTGCGTTTGAACCGCAGCCATTTCACTCATCTTTATGCTTTTCCCTTCTTCTCCTTCTCCGCTCGCACAAATTCATGAAACATTTTCATCAGTGCCCGCTTCTCAATCCGGGAAACGTAACTTCTTGAAATCCCTAGTGCTTTCGCAATTTCCCGCTGCGTTTTTTCCTTATCAAGGCCAAGTCCAAACCTTTTTACAATCACTTCTTTCTCTCGTTCATCTAAAATATCGATATACTCCTTAATTTTTTCTAATTCCATGCTAAGCTGAATCATATCAATTACATCTTCAGATTCAGATTTCAAAATATCAATAAGTGATATTTCATTACCTTCTTTGTCCTGTCCAATCGGGTCATGAAGTGAAACGTCTTTTTTTGTTTTCTTCAGTACACGCAAATGCATTAAAATTTCATTTTCAATACAACGAGCTGCATATGTCGCAAGCTTCGTCCCTTTCCCTGCTGAATAACTCTCAATTGCCTTGATGAGCCCAATTGTTCCGATAGAAATTAAATCTTCCGCATCTTCACCTGTGTTTTCAAATTTCTTAACAATATGAGCCACAAGCCGTAAATTATGTTCAATTAAAAGATTTCTCGCGTGAGCATCACCCTGCTCCATCAGCTCTAAGTACTTTTTTTCATCATCTGATGACAATGGCTGTGGAAACGCATTGTTTTTAACATAAGAAACAAATACAAACACTTCGCGAACCATGTATCCAATTGCGGCGAATAGACTCAAACCCTTCACCTCCGCCAAAATAGTGGTCTTTACTATATGTATGTGGGCGTGGGGGTGTTTGTGTCTGTACCCATTTAAGAATGAAGATGCATAAAAAAATTCTTGTGGCATAACCACAAGAATTTCTTAAAACTTGTCCTATTTACTCCAAATTACCTCTCCTGTATGCGCATCAATATAGCGGATTTCTCGTCTCATGAAAGAAACAATATGATACGCTTCACCACTCTCAGTTGTCGTTTGTTTATAAATCAGTTCATATTTCGGTGTATCTGTATCATGATTTTCATGCCACTGTAATTCAACACGAAGAGCACTTCTATATGTTTGTAACGCCTGCTCTTTTCGTATTCTTGCACTTGTTTCATAAGTAAGTAACTCTTTTATTACACTTTGAGATATCCCACTATACATTGTAACGTCTCCTGTTTCTGTATCGATATTAATCCTAACCAATGAGCCCTCAACTGGAATGCCATTTATATATACATAAAAACAGCTAGATTTCTCTAGCTGCTTTACTTCGTTTCACGATGTAATGTTACTCGCTTTAATCGTGGACAGTATTTTTTTAGTTCAATACGTTCCGGATTATTTCGCTTATTCTTTTTCGTAATATAATTACGATCACCGCATTCTGTACAAGCTAATGTAATGTTTACACGCATATGTAGGCCTCCTTTTCTTTAAAGATCGCAACTAAAACGTAATGATTACGTTTTATACTATAAATGCTATTATTTGTTTTGTCAATTCGCCTTTTTAACAATCATTCTAAAAAGACAAAAAACTGAAACAATTAGTTCATACGAAATTCACATCAATCCATTACTATTAGAATTGTACATAATCAATTTACTAACAATCCAATTTATTGATATATGAAAACTACTTAGAAAGGAGTTAAAAATAATGAAAGCAAAATACCGTTTTATGATCTCATCATTTGCAGCATGCGCTTATATGATTTGGTATTTAGTATAATAAGCAACCTTATTTGCAAATATGAAAAGGTGTGTATATAAATGAAATATAATCAATCAACCGTTAACTATTGGAAAGCATTTGTATTACCTTATACATTCGCTTTAGAAGAGTTAAAAACAAAATTCGAAATTATGAACCGGGAAGCTCAATTTTTAGAGGACTATAACCCGTTTGAACATATAAAAACAAGATTGAAACAGCCTGAAAGCATCGTTAAAAAACTCGAGCGCAAAAATTTGGCACCAACGATTGAAAACGCGCAAACACATTTGCAAGATATTATCGGCATCCGAATTACATGCTGCTTCGTTGAAGATATTTACCACTTGAAACAAGTCATTGAAAATCGTGAAGATATGGAAATTGTAGAAGTAAAAGACTACATCGCTAACCCAAAGCAAAACGGATATAAAAGTTTGCATATGATTATTAAGTATCCACTAGCTTTAAATTCTGGTACAAAAGAAGTATTTGCGGAAATTCAATTGCGCACACTCGCTATGGACTTCTGGGCAAGTTTAGAGCATAAACTCTACTATAAATATGAAGGGAATATCCCCGATTATTTAAAAGATGAACTCCATGATGCTGCCATGAAAGCTGAAGAGCTTGATAATAAAATGGCAACCATTCGTCAAGATATTGATGAGATTGAAGCATGTTCCAACCAAATTTTACTACCATTATGAAAAAGGTTCTCCTCGTGCGAGAACCTTTTTTATTTCTTTTCTATCGTACGGACTTCTTCAATTTTCCAATGTACATCTTCTTTTCCTAGTGCATACCGTACCTTTTTCTGAAGGGAGCTTCCACTATCTATTTCTTTTTCTTCCGTTTCAACAATGACAAAATCACCTTTAGAACTTTTCACTTGAACACGATTCAATTCAATTTTCTTATTTTCTCTTTGAAATGCAGCTTCCTTTTGTGTTCGTAAATCTTCAGCACCAACAATTTTGCTCGAAAACAAAGCCATATGTTGATCGAAGTTCTTTTCGTTTGTCGTTTGAACAAACGCCTCAATCACACTTCGAACTTCTTTTTCATCTTCCGGTGTTACAAATTTCTTTGCTTCCTGTTTCACCGTGACGTCTTTCTTCTCTACCTCTTTTTTCTGCGTTTCTTGTTGAGATTGGCATCCTATTAATAATAATCCCATTGTAATAAAAACCCCTATTTTCTTAGTAAAATTTTTCATCCTATGTTCCTCCCCTAAAAAGAAAAAAAGCGAGGCGAAATGCCTCGCTTCCCTTCACAATTAGCGTCTACCTTTATTCGGGTCACCACCACCAACAATATCGAAGACACGTTTTGCTAAGTTTGTATTTTCTTGAACGCCAGAGAATAGATATTTACCTGGTCCGAATGCATATACGTTCACATCTTCACCAGTATGTCCGCCTGTTGTCCAGCCTGTAAATGAACGTTTATTGAAGATTTCTTCAATCGCATTATCAATTTTCGTTACATCTTTTGATGGAGCAATATCATTCACAGATTTAATTTCTTCTGGTGTTAATTGTAAATCAATATATTTTTTCAAAGTTTCTTCTACATTTGCACCTTTTGCGATTTCATTTGCCATAAAGTCTGGTGTGCGTTTTGCTGCTTTAATTGCATTTGCATTAAAGTTATATTCACCGTTTACACCTAGAGAGAATCCACCAGTAGAATGGTCCGCTGTTGCGACAACTAATGTATGCTTATCTTTTTTCGCGAATTCAATCGCTGCTTTATATGCTTTCTCGAAGTCTTCCATTTCACTCATAGCACCAACAACGTCATTATCATGTCCAGCCCAGTCAATTTGACTACCTTCTACCATTAAGAAGAAACCTTTATCGTTTTTATTTAAACGATTAATCGCTGCATTTGTCATTTCCTCTAATGAAGGTGTTTTTTCATTACGATCAATCATTTTATCTAAACCACCTGGTGCAAATAAACCAAGAATTTGATCATTTTTATCATTTAATAATTGCTCACGATCTGTTACATAGCTGTAACCAGACTTCTTGAACTCTTCTGTAAGATTGCGATCTTTTCTTACAAAGTTATTCATACCACCACCGAGAAGAACATCTACTTTATGTTTTCCATTAACTTTCTCATCAAAGTAATCATTTGCAATTGCATCCATATTTTTACGACTAATATCATGTGCACCGAAAGCCGCTGGCGTTGCATGTGTAATTTCAGAAGTCGCAACTAAACCTGTTGATTTCCCTTGTTCTTTTGCTTGTTCGAGCACTGTTTTTACTTCTGTCTTATCATTATCCACCGAAATTGCTGCATTATATGTTTTCACACCTGCTGCCATCGCTGTTGCCGCTGATGCAGAATCTGTAATATTTTGATGCTCATCTTCTGGATATGTTTTTTGGGCTCCTACAAGATGTTTATCAAATTCTGTTGAATCCATTTCAAACGATTTTGGATTATCTTTCATATAACGATGAGCAGTCATATACGAAGGTCCCATGCCATCCCCAATTAAAACAATTACATTCTTAATTTTTGGATCACTTGCTTTTCCGTCCGCTTTAATTACATCCGAACGTGTCACTCCCCACGTTACGACTGAAGTAAGTGCTAACGATGTCACAACCGCAAATGGCCATGCTTTCTTCATAAACTTTTTCACTTTTTATGTCCCCCTAATAGGTTATTAAGTTCCCAATACCCAATTTAACGGAAGACTATTAAGGACAAGTTAGTTATATGTAAACATTTTGTTAAGTTATGTAAATTTTCATTATAATTTGTATATCTTTGTCTTATATTATCAAGCTTTATCACCTTTATAAAACCGAAAGAATCTCGTGTGGATTTTTCAAAACTTTACATTATTGCTTTACATTCTCTCTATTTATAACTGAATATTTATTGTTTCATGATAAAATATTTCTACTAGATTAGAAATGTGGTGATTCAATATGCAAATACAAAAACTAAATGACTCTAGTATTTCACAGCTCATTTCTCTTTGCGAGACTGTTGGATGGTTACAGCCTAAATTATTTATGCGAAAACAATTTGAAATGTACCTGTCAATTGGAAGTTTATTTGGCTATACACATAATGAAAAACTGATTGCTACTGGCGGGGTATTCCCTTCCGAATCTGGATTTTCTTCTATCGGTATGCTAATGGCCCATCCCAATTTTCAAAAACAAGGACTTGGCCGCACTTTACTCGATGTTTGTGTAAAGCAAGCACCGTCTTCTCTTCCTGTTATGCTCATTGCAACAGATGCTGGTATGCCCTTGTACCAAACATACGGCTTTACGACAATTACAACAATCCATCGCTTTGAAAAATTTGTAACGAATCCATCTATGAATCCCTCTCATTTTAAGCAAATTGCACAGCATGATCTACACTCTCTCATTAAGCTTGATCAAATCGTAACAGGAGCACATCGTCCAAGGCTCTATTCAATATTACTAAATAGAGCAACACTCGCATTTAAAATTGAAAGAAACCATAGAATAGAATCTTTTGCACTATGTATACAAAAAGGAGATACACTCTGCATTACCCCTCTTATTGCAAAGCATGAAGAAGATGCAATCCAATTATTACAATCAATTTGTACGAGCTGGAACGGAACAATACGTATAGATGTTCCACATCCACAATTTACATTCCGAACACACTTGGAATCAAAAGAGTTTCAAGAAACACTTCTTTCACCTCTTATGATAAAAAACGGGAAACATCTCCCTGGAAATCGCGACCATTTATTTGCTATGATGGATGCAGCGCTATGTTAGAAAGGAGACACCTTCTTGAAGCAACTGAAGTCTTATATGGTTAGTTGCCTTGCTCTTACATTATTAGTGGGTTGTAATGCGACAGAAAAACCAGCTGAAGCAGTAAAACAAGTAAAAAATACAATTGAAACAAAACTAACAACAGATGAAAAAATGGTCGAAATAGATGGACAAACCATTTACTTTAAACAAATTGGTCAAAAGAAACCACCTTTACTTATGCTTCATGGGTTTGGCGGATCATCCGATGGCTTTCGTGATATTTATTCAGAACTAGCGAAAGACCATACGATTATCGCTATTGATATTTTAGGCTTTGGTCATTCTTCCAAGCCGATGGATTTTCACTACTCTTTTCCAAATCATGCCAATCTTTATTATAAGTTAATGAAAAAACTAGGCTATGATACATTTGCAGTACTTGGCCACTCTATGGGGGGAGAAATTTCTCTTAATTTAACATACCTATATCCAGCTGCAGTTACCCATCTCATTTTAACGGACGCGACTGGGGCTATATCATTAACGAACAGAAATGCTTCACCTAAACCACAGTTATCTAATGATTTACATACTGTTTCTTCTATTACAGATTATGATGAAAGCAAAGTGAAATTTAAGCGCGATGATACAGAACATTATAATCAAATGAAAATGTGGCCTAGACGCCTTCGTATTAATGCTAGTGAAATTAAACTTCCGACTTTAATTATTTGGGGCAGAAATGATAGTAGTGTGTCATGGAAAGAAGGCGAATCTTATCATCAGTTTTTAAAAAATAGCACATTTCATATTATAGAAAAAGGTTATCACGCACCATTTCGCCAAGAACCGAAAGAATTTATGGGCTATGTAAAAGAATTCTTTGAAAAAAATCCAATCCAAACAACAAAGTAACAAAAACGGGTATCTCACCTTTGAGATACCCGTTTCATATATTAAGCAGCTTGCTTTTGTCTCTTTTGATTTTTTGATCTTAATAATTTTGGTACAATCCAGCCATCAATTCCAATTTTTCCAGCATTCATACCAGCAACCAGAACGAACATAGACAAAATAACCATTTGTGGATTTACACCTATAGACCCACTAAACATATAGGAAAAGTTCATTACAAGGCCAAAAAAGACAGCTGTTTTCGTTAAACAACCTACAATTAAACCTATTCCAACTAGGATTTCTCCCCATGTTACAAGTGTGTTAAACATATCAACATTCGGAATTGCAAAATCTTGTAGAAATGATGCCCACCAAGATTGCACAGCTGGTTGCGCCCCTTTTGACTTTTCAATGGCTCCCTGTAAATAACCTGTCGCATCAAATCCTTTTCCCTGTAGTTTACCGATTCCAGCCATCAGCCATGTGTATCCCAGATAAACACGGATAACTGCTAGTACAAAAGAAACTGCTTTGTTTTCTCTTAAAAATTGAATAACCATATATTCCTCCTAAAGTTGTAATTAAGTTAGTTACAGGTAATATAATAACATTAGTTACTTATTTTTCAAACATTAATTATGAATAATTTGTGACGTTTTCATAGATTGTTAAAAACTAATATTTGTATAGTTACTTTTATTTCCCTGTAAAAACTTGAAAACATCATACCATAATTGATAAATATTTTCATTAAAGTTTTGTGAAAAAATTATGTGATAAATGTGAAACGTGCTTATCCTATATTCGGATAAACACGTTATTTCTTCACTTATATAATTGAAATGTTCGAGTCTCACCGTCTAATAATTTCGCATCTTGAAATGCATCATCTATTGTTTTTTGCTGGTTAATAATCCCGTAAAATAAACGTATTGTAAACATAAGTGCCGCATTTCCATCTACATAATCTGTTGAACCAACGTATGTTTTTGCACCGCTATCTAAAAATGCCTTCGCAAGTTTTGGGTCTCCTAAAGTACAGCCACTATTGATAATATATTTATTATGCAATCTTGCATATTGGTTAATTTCAGTTACACCAAAGTTCCCTCTCGGCTCATCTTCTTCATATACATCTTTACCTAATTCCCCCATTACAAATTCATCTTCATCACCATGAAAGCAAAAAATAATATACTCTATATCTTTATACAAAATTTCCCCTGAAAGAACATCCATCAAATCGCGCGGTCTGCCAATCCAATATGTAATAACTCTTGCTCCAAAATACTCAAGCGTCGCTCGAAGCGATTGTGCCTCTAAATCAGAATTATCACCAACTACTAATGCAATATTCAAATGAAAGCCTCCTTCATAAGTTCATTTCATATACACCTGTTTCTTCTAAGAAGTCTTCTCTTGTTAGTATTTGTTTTTGTAGATATTGTCTATATGCTGTGATTGTTCCATCATGTGAGACAATGCAGACTCTTTCTGCCTTTAATGTATAACACCAATTAATGAACTCATCCACTCTAGTTTGAAATCCCTTCTCTGAAATCGTATTGATTCCCTCGTTCCATAACATAATGTTTATACTTTCTCTTAAAGAAAAATTAGGAAATACATCTTGAATAACCTTTTTACTTAATAATCGATCACACGGTAATGTTCTTGCTTCTTCACGATAAGGAAAAATACGTGGAGAAATATAAGGATGTATTATTTTGCGACAAACTACTTGTGAGCTCCATATTGCGGCAGTTTGTAATGTTCGAAGCGTGGGGCTTGCGATTAATATATCGCTTTCTTGTAGTGGTAAACTGCTTTGAAGTAACAACGCTTGTTTTTCGCCTTCTTTTGTCAAAGGTGGATTTTCTAATTGCAAGCTCATCGGTAAATCTTTTGTATGTTTCCCTTCACCATGTCTTATGAAAATAAGTTTCATATTTTTATTCCTTTCCATAAAGTGAAACTTTAATTAGTGGGGGTTTTCTCCATCCCCCACTGATTATCAGCCCGCACCAATCGGGCTTTTACGGGCAGTTTATCTTCCACCTAACTTCTTTGCTTTCGCAGAGTTATTAGGTGGGAGTATTACTGCCCGTTAATGCGGGATAAAAAATGAAATAGATCATTTTTTTATTTCCATACCCTTTGGTCTTCCATATCCTTTTCTAAATTCCTTCCCGTGTCAACTCATGATTTCCCTTCCAAATGGTTATAGTAACAGAGATAAAACGAAACTCTGAGGAGGATATATCAATGAGCAACTCAAACGATTTTTTAGACACAATACACGAGAAACAAGCAAAAGACGAACAAAATAGAAAGCACCAAGGTAAAGGAAATCCTGGGAAAAAGAAACCAAATAAAACGCACAAATAACCGTTAAACATTATAAAGTAAAACTTCTATCAGCGAAGATCTTACTGCCCGCAAATAGCGGGATAAACAGAAAGAGCCACCTAAATTTCAGGTGGCTCTTTCAATCTTCTTTTACAGAAATAACATCTTCCCAATTCCATTTCTCATAATACCACGGAGGTACATCTATATTTTCAATCCATTTCTTCGCTCTTGATCCATCCCCATTCGCCGACCACATATCTGCCTTTTTACGATCAGAACGTATCCATGTCAGCTGATTCTCTCGTTTTACATAAAGCGGATTGTAATCTCCATATTTTGGGGAAGGAGTTGTGATTTGACGCTGTCGATTTGATTGAATATTTACTTGGTATAAAGAAGGCAATGACCTTTTTTCTTGCTCGTTTGACCATTCCATTTCCTTCGCTCTTGAAAGTGTAATAAGTTCATTATCCTGCCATGTAAAATCCCAATCGACATATCCTTTTGGAGTGAATTTTTCTTGCTGGAGGGCAGGTACTTCTTTTATTTTCAAATGTTTATTTTCTAACGCAAATCTCCCACTTCCCTCAATATATGCTAATATATTTTTCGTTGGAGCCCACCCAAACCATTTGCTATTTAAGAGCATTTCATCTACTCTTTCAAAACGACTTCCATCTGCCTTTAGAAAACATAGTGTATTACTATCCGCTGACCACGAAGCAGTTGGAACAGCTAAAAATGCAATCCATTTTTGATTTGGCGACCACTTAAATCTACTGGCAACATAAGCTAAAAAATCATCATGCTGACTTGGTAATGAATATAGATGCTTCATTTTATGCGGATTCATTCCAGCATCCTTTTGCACTTCGTATAACTGCGCTCCTGTCCAACCCGTCGGAAGCAACTGCGCCTCAGATGAAACAAGAAATTTCTTTCCATCTGGATACCATGCATAGTCTCCTACACCTGATGATACATTTTCAAATTTCGCATTCTTTTTTTCTGCATCAAATATATTTAACGTGCCTGTAAATTCAAATGCAATTGTGTTTTCTATCGGTGACCATTGGTAATTAATTGCTTCTGCATGAAACGGAACAACCTTTTTTCCATCCGCAATCCGGTACAATTCAAGCTGATTTTGTTCCTCCCCCTTTACATATGCAATCCATTTTCCATCGTGTGACCATTTTGGCTTTGTTATGTACTCTCCTTTTGTTATTTGTTTTTCTTTCCTATCAATTTTTATCCAGAGATCATGGTTACGAATAAATGCGACTTGTATATCTTTTGTTTCAGCTTGAACAGTAGGCACAGCTTCACATAAACGGTAAACACAAACAATCAAAACAATTATTTTTTTCCACATCTGTTCCTATCCTCCTATAGATAATTCTCACTTATCGTTCCCCTTATCTAATATTTAAATAAAATTATTGTTGACAACTTTTCAAATATAGTTTTATAATACAGAACATAGTTTAGTTGAACGAATTATATATCGGCTTTGAAGGAATCCTAGTAGCGACTTATATCCCTGAATCAGAGAACTGATGGTTGGTGCGAATCAGTACATATACAAGCGTGAATTACAATTCTGGAGCTTCTTTCCCGTAGTGCGAGTATGCATGAAGAGGAAGACGGATCTTTCCGTTATCTTAAAGTGAGTGGTAAACAATTTTTTGTTTACAAGTAGGGTGGTACCGCGATTTCTATCGTCCCTATCGGATTTTCCGATAGGGACTTTTTTGCGTCCTCCCCTTTTAAACAAATTTATATATTACGCGTTGAAAGAATCGCAGTAGTAACTTATATCCCTGTCTCAGAGAGCTGATGGTTGGTGCGAATCAGTGCATATACAAGTGCGAATTACAATTCTGGAGCTTCTTTTTCGTAGTGCTATTTATGCATGAAGGAAAAGACGGATCTTTCCGTTATCAGTAACTGAGAAGTAAGCATATTTTTGCTTACAAATAGGGTGGTACCGCGATTTTTTCGCCCCTATCGGACTTTCCGATAGGGGCTTTTTCTATTTCTCACAAAAACAAATGTTAAATAATTCCGAATCTTATGATAAAATTTTATAAACGCTTACAATATTTTGAAGGGGGTGATATACGAAAAAGTAACCGCAACAATTTTTACAGATAAAAAAGGAGGATGTATTAATGACAAAGAAAACAGAAATTCCATCACATTTAAAACCATTTGTATCCACGCAGCATTACGATCAGTACACACCGGTTAATCACGCTGTGTGGCGTTACATTATGAGACAAAACCATAACTTTTTAAAAGATGTTGCTCATCCAGCCTACGTTAACGGACTACAATCATCTGGTATTAATATAGATGCAATTCCAAAGGTTGAAGAAATGAATGAGTGTTTAGCACCAAGTGGTTGGGGCGCAGTAACGATTGACGGTCTTATTCCTGGCGTAGCGTTCTTTGATTTCCAAGGTCACGGATTATTACCAATTGCAACAGATATTCGTAAAGTGGAAAACATCGAGTATACACCGGCTCCTGATATCGTTCATGAAGCTGCTGGTCACGCACCGATTTTATTTGATCCTACATACGCAAAGTATGTAAAACGTTTCGGACAAATTGGAGCAAAAGCTTTCTCAACAAAAGAAGAACATGATGCCTTTGAAGCTGTACGCACGCTAACAATCGTGAAAGAAAGTCCAACTTCTACACCTGAAGAAGTTGCAGCTGCTGAAAACGAAGTAATTGAAAAACAAAAGCTTGTTTCCGGCTTATCAGAGGCAGAACAAATTTCTCGTCTCTTCTGGTGGACGGTCGAGTACGGATTAATTGGAGATATGGACAACCCTAAAATCTACGGAGCTGGCCTACTTTCTTCTGTTGGTGAAAGTAAGCATTGCTTAACAGACGCTGTAGAAAAAGTTCCATTCTCAATTGAAGCTTGTACAAAAACGACCTATGACGTTACAAAAATGCAACCTCAGCTATTTGTATGCGAGTCATTTGAAGAACTAACAGAAGCACTAGAGAGTTTCTCTGAAACAATGGCTTTCAAGACAGGTGGTGCAGAAGGATTAGAAAAAGCAATTCGTTCTGAAAATAATGCAACTGCTGAATTAAGTAGTGGATTACAAATTACAGGTACATTTGCAGAGACAATTCAAAATGATGCTGGTGAAGTGATTTACATGAAAACAAATACACCGACTGCATTAGCACTAAATAATAAACAATTATCAGATCATTCTACATCTGTACATCAAGATGGATTTGGCACACCAGTTGGTTTATTAGAAGGCAATGTCTCACTTGAGGATTGTACAGATACGGAGTTACAATCATTAGGCGTTATCATCGGTAACCGTGCGGAACTATCCTTTGCAAGCGGTGTTCATGTAAAAGGAATCGTAACGGATATTATGAAAAACGATGGGAAGATCGCTCTTATTTCATTTACGGATTGCACAGTTGTTTGGAACGACCGTTTATTATTTGATGCTTCATGGGGTTCGTTTGATATGGCAGTTGGTTCAAAAATCACTTCTGTATTTCCTGGTGCAGCAGATGCAGCTGCATTCTTCCCTACGGATGAAGAAGTAGAAGAAACACCCGCACCACTTACATTAACTGAGCTGGATCGTATGTATCAAACCGTTCGTGATATTCGAAATGAAGGTACATTACATGAAGCAAATGTAGAGCAGCTAATAGCGATTCAACAAATCTTGAACAAATTCTATGAAAAAGAATGGTTGCTTCGCCTTGAAATTTTAGAATTACTTTTAGAACATAACAAAGGACATGAAACATCCGCTGCATTATTACAAGAGCTGATTACTTTTGAAAATGAATCTGTACAACGTTTAATTAACAATGGCCTTGCCTTACTTCCAATAAAGGATGTGAAAAAGCATGCAACGACTAACAGATGAAGAAGTACAAGAGGAATTAATGAAGCTGGATAAATGGACAGTGAAAGATGAAAAATGGATTGAAAGAAAATATATGTTTTCCGACTACTTAAAAGGTGTCGAATTTGTCTCTGAAGCCGCCAAACTATCAGAAGAACACAATCACCATCCATTTATCCTTATCCAGTATAAAGCAGTCATTATTACTTTGTCATCCTGGAATGCAAAAGGTTTAACAAAACTTGATTTTGAGCTCGCGAGACAGTTTAATGAACTCTTTTTACAAAATGAAAAAGCGATTATAAGAAAATAAAAAAGAGAAGCCTTTCTTTAGGCTTCTCCTTTTACAATTAAATGAATACAATGACCAAATGGATCCTCTACTTGCAATATTCCATCTTTATACGTAGCAATAGCGCCAATATATTTTAAGCTTTCACACACTTGCTCTTTTTGTCTTTCATCTGCTAGTACAATCGTGAAATATTTCAAGCCAATGGAATTTGGTATTTGCTGCGGCACACCTTCACCTTGCCATGTGTTCAAACCAATATGGTGATGATATCCTCCTGCTGAAACAAATAATGCACCGTTACGAGCTGGAATTGTTACTTCAAACCCAAGTCCATCAACGTAAAAGCGTCTCGCCTCTTCTAAATCTGCTACATGAAAATGAACATGCCCCATTACTGTACCATTTGGGAATCCACTCCATGTACTTCCTTGTTCTAATAATCCTTCTCCATCTAATGGGTTACTAACAAATGGAAGCTCGCCCTTTTCATCACGCCACACTTCTCTTTGACGATCGTGATAAATTTCAATTCCATTTCCATCTGGATCAGATAAATAAATTGCTTCACTAAAATAGTGATCTGACCCGCCATGTAACGGATATACTTTCTGCACAAGATGAAGAAGAATATTTGCTAAATCTTGTCTACTTGGTAATAAGATTGCGTAGTGATATAAACCCGTGCGGCTTCTTTGTTTTGGAAGAGCGTTCTCTTTCTCTTCTATTATAAGAAGCGGTTCATTATCTTCATTACCAAGCGTAACAATCGTTGCCTCTTCTTTAATCACTTTCATTCGTAGTACATCTGTGTAAAACGCCAGCGACGCCTTTACATTCGATACATGTAGATATACAACACCAAGTGCCGTGTTGGGATGAAGTTGAAAGCTCATATTGTTATACCCCCATTGAAATTAGTCTTTTTTAAACACAGTTGCTTTTAAGAAATTATCTACAAAACCGTCAGCTTTCGCAACAAATAAGTAAAGACCCATCGCTAATAATGCAAGCTCTAATTCGTAACCGGGATTCTTTCCATCTCCTAATAAACCAGCAGACCATTTCACTTTCACAATCGCTCCAACTAAAATAAGTGCGAATAATAATCCAACATATCTTACACCTAAACCGACAATTAATAATAGGCCACCGACTAATTCTACTGTTGCTACACCGTATGCAAGAGCACCTGGTAAGCCGATACTTGTAAACCACCCTGCAATATTATCAATGCCTGATTGAAACTTTGTCAAACCATGCATAAAAAATGTTACTCCTAATACAATACGAATAATTAAATTACCAATGTGTTGATTCATTTCTTTCTCTCCTTTATAGTTTTGTTATATAGAACTTTTATTTACATTACAAAACATACAATAATTTTTTTTATTCGTCAATTCATTTTTCTTGAGAAAAAATGAAAAATATTTGCTATGATACAAATAGTTGTCTACAAAAAGGAGCTTGATTCGTATGAATATCGGTTCTGCAATACGTGAAATTCGTCAACGCAGAGGCATAACGATCGCTCAAATTTGTGAGGGAACAGGGCTTTCTAAAGGTTTTATGAGTCAGGTCGAGAATAATAAAACTTCTCCATCTATCTCAACTTTAGAAACAATTTCTAATTTTTTAAATGTCCCTCTTCCTTACTTATTACTTGAGCAGAAAGATCGCATGAAAATTGTTAAAAAAGAAGAACGAAAATACAGTGTGTACGGAAAGGATGAACAGAAGATTGAACATGTCGCTGAACAAGGCGGCCTTCGTTTATCTTTGGTAGAAATCCCTATCGGTTTCCCAAAAGAAAACAAACCGAACGCTCATGAAGGAGAAGAATGTCATCTTGTTTTACGTGGGAAATTGGAAGTACAACATGGAGAAGATATCGCAATTGTCGAAGAAGGAGATTCTTTTTCCTGGAGCGCATGCGTGCCACATATTGTACGTAATATAGGCGATGAGGCTGCACTATTACTTATCTCCAGTCATGCTGAAAATCGAAAACGTGTATATTAAAAAGCATTGCAAACAATCCCAAAAGCCTGTTTTCAAAAATGAAAAACAGGCTTTTTTGTACTATTCTCGTATAATTCCACGGCTTGATCCTATCAATACTTCTTTTCCTTTTTGATTACGATACACCGATTCTATAGATACCTTTTTATATCCCTCCATTTGTTCAACACTTGTAAAAGTTAAATCACAAGTAATTGTATCTCCTGTAAAAACAGGTCTAATAAACTCACTTACCAACTCTCTTGCTATGTAATGCAAATCTCCACCAATTTTCGTTCCTATACTTGCAGTCAATAAACCATGAACCATTAAACGTCTTTGCTCATCATATTCCATATGGTGTCTTCCTTTATCCCCTGTAAGGCCTGCAAATTCGAGAACTTCTTCTTCTGTAAATGTTCTTTCATACTGAAATGTATCGCCTACTTTTAGATTCATTTTAATCCCCCTTTTAAATTTCTGAATTTTCTTTATTATATTACCATAAAATGAACAGTAATTCATTTTAATTACTAAAAGTACCACTACCTATTGGTAATGATTAGCATTTAGATGTTATCATTTCATATATATTATCTTTGATTAGATTGGAGGTCTTAACAATGACATTTGGATTAGTAGGTGGCATATTATTAGCAGTTTTATTACTCTTCTATTCCACATTAGAAATTTGGCTTACTCCTAATAATGGCTCCTTCTTTAAAGGTTTCAAAAAGAAACTGCTGTTTATGCTTCCCTTGTTTACTCTCTCATTCGCAATTCACTATTTCTTTTTTGTACAGTAAAATATTGTATCGGTCTAAACGAAAAAGGATTGCTATCGCCTAGCAATCCTTTTTACATTCTTTCTACTATCTAACAGAGTTATCGATGTCCCTCTTTTTTTGCTTCATTGTAACCGTAATAAGCACATGTCCCATTTCTTGATAACTCTCGCACTTCAAATCCGCAACTACGATAAAAATCAAAATTATTAGCAGACGTATGAGCGAACCAATCCCCATGGGGTAATTTCTGCATACAAAGAGAAACAAGTTTTTTCCCTAAACCTTTCCCTCTATATTCACACTTCACTACTAAATCCATAATATTTGCAGCCATTACCTGATCAGAAATAACACGAACCATCGCAATCATTTCTTCATCATCCCAAATCGTAAAAGCCCATGTTGAATTCTCAAATGCTATCGTAAATTTTTCTATTTGCCAAGATGGAATGCTATTGTTACTCCAGCCTGCATCTTCAAATAGACTTTTAATTGCATAAGCTGGTACACCAGTCGTTCCTTCTCGAATAATAAGTCCATTATGATAAATATACATCCCATTCCCCCTTTTATTGTTATATACTATTCTTTAAGAATTAAATATTACCTTTTTTAAAAGGAGAAAAAGATGGAGAAATTTCAATTACTCATTTCTTTTACGATTCTCATGATTACTATGCAGACCAATAGTATACTACTGTTTAGTTTTTGGATTATTACATTGCTTCTACTACTTAAAAAGAAAGCCTATCATCACTTTATATGGATTACTCTATTATTCGGCATTGGCTTTTCCCTCTATTTATTTACAATGAATCACATTTCCTTTCCTTCAAGAGAACTAACAATTATTGCGAAACGTCTTTGCCTACTTCTTGTTTTTGTACCATTTCTCATAGATGCTCTTGCACGCAAACAGCAAATATCTCTAAATTGGCATCAACCAAGATGGGACAATACCTTATATATGCCTTTTATTTGGAGTGGACCTCATCAAGTGAAAATCCATATATTTCTCATCATCGCAATCTCCATTAATATCATCACTTTTATACCTTTTCTACTGCAAAAAGACCTGTCTTACATACAGCATATTATATTATTTTCCATATTGTTTTCTATTATCAATGGCGTATTAGAAGAATGTATTTGGCGAGGTATCTTACTACATCAGTTTACAAAACAGATTGGTGAAAAATGGGCTATTTTACTTACAAGCATCGGTTTTGGTTTGCAACATTACTCCTTAGGTTTTTCTTGGAGTGTTTCCACTGCTTTCATTTTAGCTGGTATATTTTATGGTGGAATAGTTGTGAAATCAAATAGCATCATTCCAGCTATTATATGGCATATAGTTTTAAATATGTTAATGACATTTAGTGGTCTTATATTTTAAAAGAGCAGGAGTTATCCTGCTCTTTTAATCGCATATACAAGAACATCTATCCCATGAAATGATGCCGTTTTTTCATAACTCATTCCTGTTTTTCTAGCAACGAAAATAGATGCAGGATGATCTGGATTAATAAGAGAAATAAGCTTATTTAGTCTTAACCCTTGAAAACCATAATCGCGAAAAGCTGTTGCTGCTTCCTTTGCGTATCCTTTTCCCCAATACTCTGGAAGTAACCAATAACCGATTTCAATTTCTTCCTTCCCGTCTACTTGCTGCCTTACAAGCCCTGCATGTCCAATTGATATACCTGTATCCTTTTCGATCATTAGAAATAATCCTAAACCATTCTTATAACCCGGAAAGACCCAGCTTTCCAAACTTTTTTTACACTGCGTATATGTTTTTGGCGTTCCGTTCCCAATGTAGCGCATCACTTTCTCATTTCCCCATAAGGAAGCATAGAAATCTAAGTCGTCCATTGTATATTTTCGAAATTGTAAACGATCTGTATGGAACATACTCCTACTCCTTTCTTGTAGATTCTCTCCCTATAATTGAAATAGGCAATTGTATACGTTGGACATGCTCTCCTCGTAATTGTTTATGCAATAATACGATAGAATTCTTTGCCATACTTTTGATGGAGGTATTAATCGTTGTTATATTAGGGTGCATTATCATGGAGATTTCTTGGTTATCAAATCCCATAACACCAAAATCTTGTGGGATACGAATTCTTAATCGCTGCGCTTCCATAATGATTCCAGCAGCTATCTCATCGCTACCTGTAAAAATTGCATCAGGAGCATTTTTCATGGATTGAATGATATGTATAATATTTTTTCCATCCTTCAGTCCACAGCAATTTGAAAATATCCATTCTTGCTGCAACTGTAGGCCATGCTCCTTTAAAGCTCTTTTATATCCTTGGTATCTCTGCCTCTGCGCTTTACTTTTTAATGTATCGTAACAAAATCCTATACGTGTATATCCATTTTCAAAAAGGTGCTTCGTTCCTATATAACCTGCTAACTCTTCATCAAATTGAACTGTGGATACGAGTTCTGTTTCTACATGTTCATTACAAATAATAATTGCTCCTGAAGAGACCGCACGTTCTATTTCCTCTATTGGCAAAGAAAGTGTAGTAAAAATAATCCCATCTAACTTCTTCGTCCTAATATATTGTAAAAATTCTCTTTCTCTCTCAATTTCATAATTTGATTGTAATATCACGACATCATAACAATCTATTTTTAAAATACCACTTAACTCTTGGATTAACTGACTAAAGAAGGGGTGATGTAAATTTGGTACGACTACACCAATTAAATTTGTTTGCAGACGACGTAAATCTTTCGCCGTTGCCACAGGTACATAATTTTTTTCATCAATAATCGCTTGCACTTTCGCCCTTAATTCTGGACGTACATACGGATGATGATTGATCACACGGGAAACGGTTGCTTTAGACACTCCAGCTAATTTCGCGATATCTTCAATTGTAGAAATCTTAACTCCCCCCTTGACCTGTAATGCATTTCAGAATGTACAGTATATGGTAACTATTATAAACGAGGTGACATGAAATATGGGAAAAATTAAAATTTCAGGAAAAATTATCGAAACAAAGGCAATTGCCTTTGATAAAGATGGTACATTATTTCAAGCAATTCCATTTTGGCAGGAAATTGATAGACTACGAAAATATAAATTTTTACAAGTTGTTGGCAAAGAATATGAGCCGCATTGGGAAAAAGCAGTTGGATTTGTTCCTCCTAACCAAGTTGATTTTAAAGGTCTATTAGCGGTTGCCTCTGAAGAAGAGGAGATGATTGTTGTCGCGAGCCTTTTATATCAAATCAAAAAATATCCATGGCATCGTTGCAAAGAACTCGCAGCTGCCATATTTGAAGAAAGCAATGAACAATTATCCATTGAACAAGCTTTTCATCCTATTCGAGGGGTAACCGAATGCATTATTTCTTTGCAAAAGGAAGGAATATACACAGGTATTCTCACCTCAGATAATAAAGTGAGAACAAAAAAGTGTATCGATTTACTTAACCTACCACCACTTCATTTTCTCCTTACTCCAGAAGATGTAGAAAACGGAAAGCCTCATCCAGAAATGATTACAAAAGTATGTGAACGGCTTGCTATTAAGCCAAATGAGCTCGTAATGGTTGGAGATACTATAGTAGACGTAAAAATGGCCAAAGATGCTGGAAGTATTGCTGTCGGTATTGCTAATCATGAGCATGCAATAGAAGAATTAACACCGTATGCGAATTTTATCATTTCAGATTACAGTGATATACAAGTTTTAACGAAAAAAAAGCAGTAGACAAAGACTTGTCTACTGCATCCATATCATAACTAGTATAAAGAAAACTACAACTGAGGGGGGTGTAGGATTTTCAGTTATATACTAGATATTTATCTTGTTCTAACAACGGACAAGAACTTCCCGTTCAAAAATGACCTTGCATTAGAACTTAGTTCTATTACATTTTAATTGATAAAGATTATCATTGTCAATATAAAACGTATACATTTTCTACAAAATTTTACTTATATAAAAAACGCTACAAAAAGATACTCTCTTTTCGTAGCGTTTCATCTATCAATTTGATTCATATTCGTTCTCCTCTAACTTGTCACGCAGCGCTTTGACACGCTTGAAAAAGAAAAATGACATCCCTAAAAATAAAACAATAACACTCATCATCGCAAAGGTTTGTACAGTTTCTCTTCCTCCATTTGGGATCAATAAACCAATCATTAAAAATGTGGCTAGTGCAAGAAGAACTTGGCCGAAGCGAATATAATCTGCTATTTTCTGTTGTAATTCTTTCATACTTCTACCACTCCTCCCTCTCACTCTATCATATTCTAATCGTATCTGAGGCAAGTAAATATAACCAATGAGGGAGAAGTTTTCTAAAGGAAAAAGAGCCTCTACTAAACGGCTCTTTTAAATTTTCTATACACCTTTATAAGCTTGCTTATACACTTCTTTCAGCTCTGAAATAAGCGGTAATTTCGGATTCGCTGTTGTACACTGATCTTCAAATGCTCTTTCTGCTAATGTACCAACAACCTCTTCAAATATTTCTTGTTCCACACCTTGTCCAGCGATGCTCATGTTAATATTTAATTCTTTTCCAAGAGCAATAATTGCTTGTACTAATGATTCCACACTTTCTTCAATTGTTCCCCCTGGGAGTCCAAGCATTCTCGCAATATGCGCGTAACGTTCATCAGCAACAAAGTGCTCATATTTGGGGAACAATGCATGTTTTCTTGGTTTAATCGCATTATAGCGAATGACATGAGGCATTAAGATTGCATTTGCACGCCCGTGCGGAATATGGAATTCCGGACCAATTTTGTGCGCCAAACTATGATTAATACCAAGAAATGCATTGGCAAATGCCATTCCAGCAATCGCAGAAGCGTTATGCATTTTCTCACGTGCCTCTTCATCATTTCCATCTTTATATGCTCTCGGTAAATATTTGAATACGAGGTCAATTGCTTTTAATGCTAAACCATCTGTATAATCATTTGACATAATAGACACGTATGCCTCAATTGCATGCGTTAACACGTCCATTCCAGTATCTGCTGTTACATGCGGCGGTACTGTCATTACAAATTGCGGATCAACAATCGCTACATCTGGCGTTAATTCATAATCAGCTAGCGGGTATTTTATATTGTTCTTTTTATCTGTAATAACCGCAAATGGTGTCACTTCTGATCCTGTTCCTGATGTTGTTGGAATTGCAACAAACTGAGCTTTGTTCCCTAGTTTCGGATATTTACATGTCCGTTTTCTTATATCTAGAAACTTTTGCTTTATTCCAAAGAATGTTGTTTCTGGATGCTCATAGAAAAGCCACATTCCTTTCGCTGCATCCATCGCTGATCCACCGCCAAGTGCAATAATCACATCCGGCTGGAAACTTTTCATCATTTCAGCACCTTTAAAAACCGTTTCATCAGATGGATCTGGCTCTACTTCAAAGAACACTTCCACCTTTACATCATTTGTATGTCTACGTAAATAGTGCGTTACTGTATCCACATAACCATGCTCAACCATTCCAGAATCCGTTACAATAAATGCTCGTGAAATATTCGGCATATTTGCTAAATATCCTGTCGCATGTTTTTCAAAATAGATTTTGGGTGGTAGTTTGAACCACTGCATACTCTTTTTTCTACTTGCAAGTCTTTTTATATTTAATAGATGTGTTGCCGTTACGTTTTGAGAAACAGAGTTCTTTCCATATGAACCGCATCCAAGTGTGAGTGATGGGATAAATGCATTATATATATCACCAATTCCACCTTGTGATGACGGAGCATTTACGATAAGACGACAAGCTTTCATACGTAAACCAAATTGTTTTTGTACTTCTTTATTTGTCGAATGGATAACTGCTGAATGTCCTAAACCACCAAGGTCTAACATTCCTTCACAATATGTAAAGCCTTCTTCAAGTGAATTTGCTTTTACACAAGCTAATACCGGACTTAATTTTTCACGAGATAGTGGATAATCAGCACCTACGCCTTTAATTTCAGCAACCAGCATTTTTGTATCTTCTGGTACAGTAATTCCCACTAATGCAGCAATATAATAAGCCGATTTCCCAACAATATCACTATTTACTGCACATGTATTTTCATTAATAACAAGTTTCTCTAATTTTCTTCGTTCTTCTTCTGTTACAAAATAACAATTATTCGCTATCATTTCTTCTTTCACGTCATTGTAAATTTCTTTGTCTACAATGATTGCTTGTTCAGAAGCACAAATCATACCGTTATCAAATGTTTTGGATAAAATCAAATCATTTACAGCACGTCTTACATGTGCTGATTTTTCTATATAACAAGGCACATTTCCCGGCCCTACGCCTAAGGCTGGTTTACCGGTAGAATACGCTGATTTCACCATTCCTGCGCCTCCAGTTGCCAGAACGAGCGCGACACCTTCATGATTCATTAATTTCTTTGTCGCCTCAACAGAAGGTTTCTCAATCCATTGAATACAGCCATCTGGCGCACCTGCCTTCACTGCCGCATCATATAACGTTTTAGCCGCTGCAATCGAACAATTTTGTGCAGAAGGATGAAATGCGAAAATAATTGGATTTCTTGTTTTCATTGCGATTAACGCTTTAAACATCGTTGTCGAAGTTGGATTCGTTACTGGTGTTACTCCAGCAACTACACCGACTGGTTCTGCAATTTCTATAATTTCTTCATGAGGATCCTCATGAATGATTCCTACTGTTTTATCTTTTTTCATACTGTGCCAAATATATTCAGTGGCAAAAATATTTTTGATGCACTTATCTTCATATACACCACGCCCTGTTTCCTCAACAGCCATTTTTGCAAGTGGCATATGTTGGTCTACACCCGCAAGTGCCATTTCATGTACAATGTTGTCAATTTGCTCTTGTGTAAAATCCTCTAATGCTCGTAAAGCTTCTTGACCGTTCTTCACCAACGTATCAATCATCTCTGTTACTTCTTGCATTTCATTTACAAATTTCTCTTTGAATACCATGTAAATCCCTCCTATTCTGCTATTTGGTCTTAAAAAGTCCCTTAGGGTCTAAATAAGTCCCTATTAGCGTAAAAAAATAGAGTTACTTTTCCTACATGAATCTCATTGATTGTGAAATATTTCACAAGTTTATGTGTGAATCGTCATTTCCTGCTTTTACTATACACGAAATATTTTTATTTGTGTGTGTCTAATTTGTGAAAACATTCACAAATTAATTTTAAGGAAAGCACCGCTTTATTTAGCAGTGCTTTTTCCATTATGATAACGCTTGTGCTAAATCTTCAATTAAGTCTTCTCCGTCTTCAATACCGACAGAAATACGAATTAATGTATCTGTAATTCCTAACTCTTTACGACGGTCCGCTGGGATAGATGCATGTGTCATTTGAGCTGGAATTGAAATTAAGCTTTCTACAGCTCCTAAACTTTCAGCAAGTATAAAGTACTGCACCTTCTCAAGTACTTGATTTAGCGTTTCTTCACTATCCACATCGAATGAGATAATCGCACCATATCCATTTGCTTGTTCTGTTGCTAATGCATGATTTGGATGCGTTTCAAGACCTGGATAGTACACTTTGTTTACTTTTGGATGATTGTTTAAAAACTCAGCAATCGCACGCGCATTTGCTTCATTTTCTTCCATGCGTATTCCTAATGTTCTTAAACCACGTAATAATAAAAAGCTGTCTTGTGGTCCAAGGATACCACCTGTTGAGTTTTGAATGAAATGAAGTTCTTCTGCTAGCTCTGCACTATTTACAACAACTAACCCAGCGACAACATCACTGTGTCCACCTAAATATTTCGTTGCGCTATGAAGTACAATATCTGCTCCTAAAGAAATTGGCGACTGCCAGTACGGCGTCATAAATGTATTATCAATAATTGTTAGTAAACCTTTTTCTTTTGCAAATGTAGAAATTTGCTTAATATCTGTAATTTTTAATAGTGGATTTGTTGGTGTTTCTACATAAATTGCTTTCGTATTTGGACGAACTGCTTCGGCTACTATTTCTAAGTTTGTCGTATCTACAAATGTATGTTCAATACCGAAACGATTTAATACTTTCGTTATCACACGATACGTTCCACCATATACATCATCTGTTAATATGACATGGTCCCCTTTTGAGAATAACATAATAATTGCTGTAATAGCAGCCATTCCTGAACCAAAAGCAAATCCTGCATGACCGTTTTCTAGCACTGCAATCATTTCTTCTAATGCTGCACGCGTTGGATTTCCTGTACGTGAATACTCATATCCTTTATGTTTACCAACTGCCTCTTGTTTGTACGTACTTGTTTGATAAATTGGTACATTTACAGACCCAGTTGAAGGTTCTCCTATGCGAATACCATGAATTAATTTTGTTTTTGCTCTCATTTTTTATTCCCATCCTTTGTATATATCTTTACTTAAATAACGCTCACTACTATCTGGAAAAATCGTTACGATGTTTGTACCTGGTTTTGCTTTTTCTGCCTCTATCAAACTCGCATGAAATGCCGCTCCTGAAGAACTACCAACAAGAAGTCCTTCCTTCTGCGCTAACTCTTTCACACGCAGAAATGCATTTCGATCCGAAATTGTATGAATTTCATCGAAATAAGATGGTTTTAAAAATGGTGGAATAAATTCCAGACCAATTCCTTCTGTTTCATGCGAACCAGCTTCACCACCATTTAAAATAGATCCTTCCGGTTCTACAATTACCGTTTTAATTCCACGATTTTGCTCTTTTAAATAGGACGCAGTTCCCATAAATGTACCACCAGTACCTGCACCTGCTACAAATATGTTAATCTCTCCATCCAATGCTTCCCATAGTTCAGGGCCTAATGTTTTAAAATAAGCACGCGGATTTGCTTCATTTGCGAATTGACTTGGAGAGTATGAGTTTGGAATTTCTTTTACTAATTCTTTTGCCTTCGCAATTGCACCAGTCATCCCTTGTTCAGTTGGTGTATGCACAACCGTTGCACCGAGTGCCTTCATTAGCTCTTGTTTTTCAATACTGAATTTTTCTGGAACACAAACAATTACATGTAAATCATGCTCTAGTGCGGCGAGTGCCAGTCCAATGCCAGTATTCCCTGCCGTTGGTTCAATAATCGTTCCCCCTGGCGTTACAAGCCCTTTTGCTAGTGCATCTTCAATCAATTCTCTTCCTAAGCGATCCTTCACACTTCCACCTGGATTATAAAATTCAAGCTTTGCAAATAAACGAACGCCCTCTGGAAGTGAAAAACGAGTAATTTCTACAATCGGTGTATGACCGATTAATTCATGAATCCCGCGATACACCTTCATCGTGTTCTCCTCCTTATTTGCCAATAAAGAAAAGGCAACTGTATGTATCTTCTTTATATAAAACAGTTGCCTTTTTGTTACATTACTTTAACTCTTCTAACACTTTTACAATGAAGTTTGTAGAATGAAGAGCTGCTTGATCTAAAAATTGATCAAATGAAACGTTTGATTCTTTACCAGCAATATCAGAAAGTGCACGAATAATTACAAATGGAACTTTATATTGATGGCAAACTTGCGCAACCGCTGCTGCTTCCATTTCTACTGCGTAAAGGTTTTCGAATTTATCACGGATTGCTGCAACACGGTTTGGATCACTCATAAATGAATCACCTGTTGCAATCATCCCTTTAACAACTTGAATATCCTCTTCTGCCTTCATACATTTCTCAGCTAACGCAACTAGTTCTTCATCAGCTTTAAATCCCGGTGGCATCCCTGGCACTTGACCATATTCATAATCAAATGCAGTTACATCCACATCATGATGGCGAACTTCTGTTGAGATAACAACATCACCAACATTTAAAGATTGGTGGAACCCACCAGCTGAACCTGTATTAATTACTTTTTCAGGTTGATATCTTTCTAATAAAATTGTCGTTGACATAGCTGCATTTACTTTACCAATACCAGACTTTAACAAGATTACTTCATGTCCCGCTAATGTCCCTTTCGTAAATTCACAGCCTGCTACGGTTTCTGTTTCTGCCTGTTCTAATTTGTCACGTAAAATACGTACTTCTTCTTCCATTGCTCCAATTACAGCAATTCTCAATCTAATCCCTCTTTCTATTGCTTAGTTGCCTCCATTACCCAAACGAAATGATTTAATCTCGTGAATGTTACATGGAAGCCATTGTTTTCAAAAATAGATTGCATGATTGGAATACGTGTGTAGTATTCAGTTTGCAAATCGTTTGCTAACTGATGAAACCCTCTTTGTTTTGCAGTTTCAACAGTTTTATCATACGCTTCTTGATCTGCAAATATCGTATCAGCAAACACTATTTTACCACCTTTATTAAGCAATTGACTATATTTCGCAATTGCTACATCTTTTTCTTCATCTGTTAGATGATGAAACGCATAGGTGCTTACAATTGTATCAATAGAATTGGGAACATCAAAAGAAAGAAAATCTCCTTCTGTAATTGAAAATTCTTCTGGTAACTTCTGCTTTGCGATAGTACGCATTTCACGTGACGGCTCTATGCCGTAAACAGTGCGACCAGCAAGTAATAATTTATTTGTTAAATTGCCAGTACCAACACCAAATTCTAATACATTTCCAAATGATTTGTTTACTACATCCTCTAAAATCTCCTCATAACGAGCGAAAACTTCTTTATATTGTATATCTTCGCCTTGTACGAATGAATCGTACGTATGAGCCCATTCATCAAATAAACCGTTAAATTCTGTACCCATATAAAATTCCCCTTTTTCTTATCGGTTTTATCAGTATGATATGCTTTCTTTACGAAAATGTCAATTAAAACGGAAATGGTATTTCCTTCTTTTCTTTGTTACACTTAACTTGATTATATAGAGAGGAGCGGTTTTTTGTGTCATTTACCTTTGAAATGCTGGAGGATAAAGTAGAATTTTTTGAAGCATCAAACTTAATTTCTTTAGAAAAGAAAATTAACGAACAAATTGACAATAACAAAGCACTTATGTTAGAAGTTCATCATATTTCTCATCAAATGGTTATGGATCCCGAAAGCAAAAGACCTTATTACAGTGCAGTTGTTCATTTCAAATTAAAAAAATTACGCTAACTAAAAAAGAGAAAGGTTCTTAAGAACCTTTCTCTTTTTTAGTTTAGAGTTTGAACAAGTACTGGTTTCCAGCCCTCATTTTCTACCCAATCAATATTTACATAATATTTTTTACCAGTTTGTTTATCTTGGACATTACCGTACGCTTTTTGCTGACCGTTATTTCCAATGCGGTGAATGATTAATTGTTCCACTGGAACTTCAATTGCAGAGGAAATGGCTTGCTTCATTTCATTCCAATCTGCTGTACCTGTTTTAAATGTCATTGCTGGTGTTGCACCTTGCGTTGTACCAATTGGCTTCCAAGAAGGCTTTGTGTACGCATCTGTTGCGTTTGACTGTGTTTTTTCAGCTGGAACCTTTTCATTTGCTTTTGCTTTTGCTTCTTCCTCAGCTTTTTGTTTCTCTTCTTCAGCCTTTTGCTTCTCTTCTTCCTCTTTCTTCTTCTCCTCTTCTATTTTTGCTTGTTCTTCTTCATCTTTCTTTTTCTCAGTTTTATTATCTTTCGTTGTTTGCTGAGATACTTTCTTTTCTGGAGAAGACGCTTGTTCTGTTGTATCAGAAGTAAAGAATACTTGGTATGCTACAACAAGTACGGCTAACAACACGATAGCAATCGCAATATTTAAAACACCGTTTTGACGACGTTTTTGTTGTTTCTTTTGAAATCTAGATCCTCCTGCCATTCTTCAAACCTCCATGCAGTTTTTCCTACTTGCTATTGTAACATTAAATCTAAAAAGGTTGAACAACTACAGTGATATTTTCACGAAATGAAAACATTTGATAATAAATTGCAAGATTACCTTCTGCTTCCCAATTGGGCAATCTCTTCTACAAATTCTTTAAAAATCGGTGTTACAATATTTTCTTTATTATTCGTTTCTAAATCAACAACTACTAACGCATATCTTGGGTTTTCGTACGGGAAATAACCCGCAAACCAACGATTTACACGATCTCCTTTTCCTGTTTGTGCCGTCCCAGATTTTCCAGCAACAGATAGGGGTAATGATTGAAAAGAAGCTCCTGTTCCTTTCTCCATCGTTACTACTTTTCTTAATAAGGATTGCACTTGTTTCACTGCACTATAAGAGAGTTGCCTTCCCTCCAGTTTATGATCTTCAAAATAAAAAAATCTTGTTCCATTTTTATACTGTATTTCTTTTACAGCTTTTACTTCTTTCTTCTCTCCATTTCTTGCAATCGTCGCCATCATATTTGCAACAGCTAAAGGGGATATTCTTACATCCTTTTGTCCAATTG
Source organism: Bacillus sp. XF8 (assembly GCF_017498755.1). Taxonomy (NCBI): domain Bacteria; kingdom Bacillati; phylum Bacillota; class Bacilli; order Caryophanales; family Bacillaceae; genus Bacillus; species Bacillus sp. XF8. Next base: position 157,538 of record NZ_JAGDQK010000005.1, read on the forward strand.
CCGTTTGGACGATTGCTTTGTGACTCACCTTATTTTCTTCGCCATTCCAAACAGTTGCTTTTTTCTCTTCTATCAATTGTTTAAACCTAGGCGTATGAAACACTTGCCCTTTCCATCCTACCGTCTCACTCGCTCCTAGTGCCTCTAAATACGTTTCCATTACATTCTTATCCTTTTGCATCAATTCATTACCAAGCACCGCAAATGTCCTGTTACAACTTCTAGCAAAGCTCTCTGTAAAACTTAACTTTCCCATCATAACCTGGGGAGGATTTTCGCCATACGGGTCTGTATCACAATTAAACTTACGATGCGATTGAATCATATCATTATCAATTGCTGCAACCGCAATAACTGTTTTAAAGACAGAACCAGGAAAATGCGGCGTTAGCATTTGGTTTTCCATTCTTTGTTTATATGTGTTTCGATTGTTCATCTGTAAGGACGGTTTACTCACCATTGCTACAATTTCACTCGTCTTTACATCAAGTAATACTAATCCACCCTTTTTGAGCCCATGTTTCTGCACGAGCTCTTCTGCTTTTTGTTGCAACGATTTTTCTATCGTTGTTTGAATCGTAACGGGATAAAAGGGATTTCCAGGAGATGTATATTTCGCACGTTTTCCAAAAATCGGTTCTCCCTGCCTGTCTACTTGATACAGCACTTTCGTTTCACCATCAGTCATTAAAAATTCATCAAACGATTGCTGTAATCCAGAAATACCAATAGGTGTTTGGCTAGATAATTGATTTAGTTTCTCATATCGTTTTTTAAATTCCTTTTCGTTTTCCCCGACTACACCGATAAGATGCTCTGCTTCAGATGGTTGCTTCATTCTTACTTCAGTTGCCAACATACCTAACATATCAGTGCGGTTCACCTTTTCCATTTGTTCTTTTGTTAATTGAAACGGCCGATCACCTCTTTGAAATATAAATGGCTTGTTTCTACCTTTCATTTGCATTTTCATGGCTTGCCCTGGCACACCAATAATATGCGCTACTTTCTCTAACATGTCATTTTTTATTTGCAAAAATGGAAAAATAACTAAAACTGGGTATCTTTTTTCTCCAAGGTCTTCTCCATTCCGAGCGATAAAACGTCCCCTACCATCATCCACTGTGACTGCTTGTGTACGCTGGGCGACACTTTTTTCAATTAAATTTATATGCCTATTTGTAAATGATTCCGTAGCTATAAGTTGTATTTGTGCTAACCTACCAAGTAATAAAAGCATAATACATGTAAAACATAGTAAGGTGATGATAATTCTCCGCTTCATTTTCATAAAAACACCTCGTCTTTTCAGTTTAGACGAAGTGTTGTTCCTTTTATACAAAACGAAATATTATCGAAGCGTATATTATGTAATTATTTTTATTTATTGACCGGCTGGTGTACATATTTTGCAAAAATTGATTTCTAAGTTTCTACATTTAAATCTGAAAAATCTCTTCACATTTCAAAATATAGAAATTCCTCAATCATGATATCAGAATTAAAACTCTTACACTGTTGTATTTTGCCGAACAAAGACAAAATTCCATTAAGGATAGTTTTCATTCTCGCTCATCAATCAAACAAAACTATAACGGTTTTACCACATCTGTTCACTCAGAATCTTGAGAGTAAAGAGATAATAAAAGGGAAAGACCAATAAAAAAGGTTCACTCATATGAGTGAACCTTTTTTATTATTTTACAGAGATAATTTCTACTTGCATTTCTCCGCCTGGTGTCTGGATTGCTACTTTTTCACCAATTTGCTTACCTAATAAGCTTTTTGCGATTGGAGAATCGTTAGAAATTCTTCCTTCAAATGGATCCGCTTCTGCGCTACCAACGATTGTATAAGCTTCTTCATCTCCATCTGGTAATTCTTTAAATGTTACTGTTTTACCTAATGTTACAACTGTAGACTCTTCGCCATTGTCTTCAATGATTACCGCGTTACGAATCATATTTTCTAATTGTGTAATACGTCCTTCTACGAATGCTTGTTCATCTTTCGCTGCATCGTACTCCGAGTTCTCAGAAAGATCACCGAAGCTACGCGCGATTTTAATACGTTCTACAACTTCTTTACGTCTTACTGTTTTTAATTGCTCAAGTTCGTTTTCTAATTTTTGTTTACCCTCTTGCGTCATAGGGTATGTTTTTTCTGTTGCCATGTTTTCCACTCCTTTTATATACCAATCCCCCGAAAAAAAGAGGAGTTCAATATGAAAACTCCTCCGCTTTATCTTTGTAGCGGAGGTTTCTAGTACACATGCACTAGCGGAGTTGTCACATACAACCCCGTGTCTTCCAATTCTTCCCTATATAAAAAATATATGTATGGAAAGTTGATATAAATATGCCCTCACCTATTCATAGATGAGGTTGGATGTTTCATTGTATTCGATAGGAAGGGAAAAAATCCCTTCCTATCGTATATCTTTTACTATGCTATTACAAATTCACTTTTTCTTCAAGAATTGTTGCAATTTTTGTAACCATAATATCAATTGCAACATGATTTTGTCCACCTTCTGGGATAATAATATCCGCAAATTTCTTAGAAGGCTCAATAAATTGATTATGCATCGGGCGTACAACATTTACATATTGGTCAATAACGGAATCCATTGTACGACCGCGCTCTTTAATATCACGTTGCATGCGACGTAAAATACGAAGGTCCGCGTCCGTATCAACAAACACTTTAATATCCATTAACTCGCAAAGACGTGGGTCTTCTAAGATTAGAATCCCTTCTAAAATAATTACATCTTTCGGTTCTACTGGAATAATTTCTTCTGAGCGCGTATGCAATGTGTAATCATATACAGGTTTCTCGACCTCCTTATATGCAAGCAACTGATGTAAATGCTCAATTAGTAAGTCATTATCAAATGCTAACGGATGATCGTAATTTGTTTTTAAACGCTCGTCCATTGGCAAATGGCTTTGATCTTTATAATAATAATCTTGCTCCAAAATTAAAATGGAATGACCTTGAAATTGATCAAAAATTGCTTTTGTTACACTTGTTTTACCTGATCCTGAACCACCAGCAATTCCAATTACAACAGGCTTATTCGTCCCCATTCAACTACCACTCTTTCTTATTGATGTATGCTTTTGCGCATCATATTATTCACATACACTGGTTGATCCACTTTGAATTTCACGATTTGCAACGGATGTCTCGCTGCATCTAATTCGTTTCCATCCTCATCCCAAATTTTCTCCACCGTTTGTGTAAAGTTTTCTATTTCTGGTCCAAAGAACTCAACTTCATGTCCTGGTTTGAAGTAGTTACGTTGTTCGATTGTGACAATGCCTGTTTCTTCATTATAATCTAACACTAAACCAGCAAAATCATACGTTGTTTTCTTACTATGATTTCCATACATTTGTTCTTGATATCCTGGAACTCCTTCAAAGAATGCAGGAGCTGTATCACGATTTGCACATTTATCAAGCTCGTCTAACCATTCTTGTTTAAACTCAAAGTTATCAGGATCCGCACAATACGCATCAATTACTTTGCGGTATACAGTTGCTACTGTTGCTACGTAATGGATAGATTTCATGCGTCCTTCAACCTTCAAGCTGTCAATTCCAATTTCAATCATTTTCGGAATCGAAAGGATCAAGTTTAAGTCTTTTGGACTCATTGCAAAGTGTGCATCGCCTTCTTGGAATAAAGGAAGTTCTTCTGCTTCTTTATGTTGTGATACTGTTTGAACTAAGTCATAATCCCAACGACAAGACTGACAACAACCACCACGGTTTGAGTCACGTGCTGTCATATGGTTACTTAATGTACATCTTCCAGAGTATGCAATACACATTGCCCCATGGACGAACGCTTCAATTTCAATATCAACGTTTTCTTTAATTTCCTTCATTTCTTCATAGCCGACTTCACGGGCTAATACAAGACGATGTAAACCTTCTTCTTTCCAATACTGCGCTGCTTTCCAGTTAGATAGAGACTGCTGTGTACTTAAATGTACTTCAACAGAAGGTGCTACACGTTTACACGTCTCAATAATAAGCGGGTCTGCAACAATAATACCTGTTACACCAGCTTTTTCAATCCCTCTTAAATAATCTTCTAATCCATCCATGTTTTCGTTATGTGCAAAAATATTTGTTGTTACATATATTTTCGCACCATATTTCTTTGCAAATTCTACGCCTTCTGCCATTTCTTCTAGCGTAAAGTTCCCTGCATTTGAACGAAGGCCGAATTCTTGTCCACCTAAATATACAGCATCTGCACCGTAATGAATAGCTACTTTTAATTTCTCTAAATTACCTGCAGGGATTAACAGTTCAGGTTTTTTCACAATAACGCGTTTTCCATCGATTACTCGTGAAATTTCTTGTAAAGTCATATCCTACACCCTCCTCGTTTAGTAAACCGTTTCTTTAAAGAAAAATCCTGTATCTAACGGACGATTTACTGGTTGTATTTCTTCTATCTCTTTATATAAATCGTCTTTCACGTCATAATACGCATCGCGATCTTCTGCACATAAATCAATAGCTTTACGATATTTCTTTGTCACTTCAATAATGTATTCAGAGCTTTTTAACACACCGTCAATTTTCAAGCTATCAATTTCAGCATCGATCAGTTCATCTAACTCATCAATGAAACAAATATCATTTGGGCTCATAATATGGGTACCATTTTCATCCTCATAAATTGGATATTTGTTATTACGCTCTGGATCATGTAAGAACATATTCTCTTCATGCTTTTTCTTCTCAATCTCCAGATTACGATCTTGATACTCAAAGTAGTTTCCTACTAATGAACGTTTTGATTGGAACATACATGTCATACCGTGAATTTGTACTTCTACTTCAACTTCAGCGTTTTCTTTTAATTCAACAACTTCATCTAAGCTCAATTCACGTGCAAGCACAGCACGTTTTGCGCCTTTTCGGCCCCAATAGTTACATGTGAACCAGTTTGTTGCTGTTGTTTCTGTATTCCAGTGCATTTGCATGTTTGGTGCTACTTCACGTACAGTCATTAATACTGCTGGATCTCCAAAGACAACTGCATCTACATGTACTTCTTGCAGGAATGCAACGTAGTCTTTTAATTCTTCTACTTTGTCATTATGGAACATAGCGTTCATCGCTACGTATACTTTCATACCATTTTCATGCGCAATGTTCACAGCTTGTTTCACATCATCACGTGAGAATTCCCCTGCTAAACGTAAACCAAACTTTTGTTCACCGATCATTACTGCACTTGCCCCTGCCTTTGCAAGAGGTTCAATATCCACCACCGCTCTTGGCGTTACTAACAATTCAGGTTTTTTCATACCTTTGTCACCCTCTCTTTTTACTCACGGCTACTCCGTCACCAATTGGGAAAATGGTTGTATCATATCCTTCATGGTTCATAAGCCATTCATTGTACGTCTTAATGCGACGAATCAAACCACGCGTACGTCTATTTTCGATTTTCTCTTTCGTCGTTACAAGTCCGTGATACATAACATTATCTGAAATAATGACACCACCCGGATTTAATAACGGTTCATATAAGTCAAAAAAGCGACGATATTGTCCTTTGGCAGCATCAATAAAAATAACATCAAATGTTCCATGTTCTTTCACTTGTTCGCCTGTTTCTAATGCATCACCATAAATAACGGAAATACGTTCTTTTACAGGAGAACGCTCTATATATTCAAGTGCTTTTTCATATCGATCGCTATTGCGTTCTACTGTCACAATTCTTGAATTTGGAATTGCTTGCATCATACGAATACTAGAATAACCAATTGCTGTTCCAAGCTCTAATATGCTTGTCGGTTCAATTAAACGTAAAAATTGCAACATAAATTCCATTCCAAGGCGATCCATAATTGGCACATGATTTTCGCTTGCATACTGTTCCATTTCCAGAATCAGTTCATCTTTTGGATCAATAAATGATAATAGGTACTCGTTAACTGCATCCTCCATAAATGGTCCTCCTTATTTACATGGAGAAGTGCCTCTATGACGTGTCAGTCTTTGTCTTTTCACACATAGAATGCAATAAAAATACAAGCCAGCTTCCCCCTTAGCTTGTACGTCCCGTTTTGATATTAAAAACGATTCTTCTGCCAGTTTTTAACCCGATATATTTTACCACAAAAAAGAGGGATATGCGACCCTTTTCGCTCTCCCTCCTATTTTCATTTCTTTTGTGTAATATATTTTTGTTTTAATGCATTATGTTCTTCTAACGTTTTCGCATAATACACTTCACCGCTTGGTGCTGCTAGGAAATAGTAATAATCTGTTTTGGAAGGTTCTAATGCTGCTTGCACAGAGTGTTTCCCAGAATTTGCAATCGGTCCAACAGGTAATCCTTTTACAACATACGTATTATAAGGCGAATTTACTTTTAAATCCTCATATAACACACGTTGTTTATGCTTTCCAAGTGCATATAATACTGTCGGATCTGTTTGCAACGGCATCCCTTTCGCTAAACGATTATAGAACACGCTGGATATTTTTTGACGATCTGTAAACCCAGTCGCCTCTTCCTCAATTAAAGAAGATAATGTTAGCAACTGATGGACGTCCAGTTGTTTTTCTTTCATTGTCGCCTCATTTTGAACAATGAGCGCATTTGTTTTCTCAAGCATCGGCGTTACAATTTCCTCCAAAGTTGTATCTTTTTTATAGAAAGAGTACGTCGCTGGATATAAATAGCCTTCTAATGGATATTTAATATTGCCATCGAAAATTTTATTTGTTAGTAATACCGGATACTTTTGCTGCATCTTTTGAATAAATGCCTTATCGTTTAATTGACGCACTACATCATCTTTATTCCATTTCAGTTCTTTCGCAATGATATCGGCAATTTCAACAACTTGCGAACCTTCTTTAATCGTCAGTTTATAAGCAACTGGGCGATGTACTTTACCTGATGACATTTGTTCCATTACATCATCCACATTCATTGACGAATTTAATAAATATGTACCTGCTTGCAATTGTTTCGATTTAGCTTTTGCATAGAAGCTAAATACTGTACCGTTTTTAATAGCGCCTTTTTCTTCTAAAATTTCTCCGATTTTACTTGTAGATGAACCTTTTGGAATCTCTACTTCAATCTCTTTTTTATTCCCGCTATCAACTGGCTGTAACGCAGATGAAATGTACGCATAGACTGACCCGCATACTACGAGTAGCGCAATAACTGCAATTAGGAAACCACGTCTACGCTTCTTCTTTACTTGATTCTCTATCAAAATTCTTCCTCCTTATTCCATTGTAGACCATATGTACTTCCTCTATACAATGCCCTACAAACCCAAAGCAAAACTCATTCATTTGCAGATAGTTTTTTTATTTTATCCCGCATTAACGGATAGTAAGCCCCCCACCTCAAGATTCAGAGAAAAACGAGGAAGATAGGTGGGGGATAACTGCACGTAAAAGCCCGATTGGTTCAACTAACCATCAGTGTGGGATGCAGAAACCCCCCACTAATGGAAGTTTCACTTTATATAATCCGTCTCATTATACTATAAATAATTATGTAGTTTCGACAAAAAATCTGTCATTTTGCACAAGAATACAAAAAAAGATGGACTGCATGTACAGCCCATCTTTTTCACCTAAATTACTCTTCGTCCTCTTCTTCTTCAGCAAGCGTGTTAAACATTTCTTGTACCATTTCCCACTCTTCTTCAGATTCGATTGGAAGTAATGTTCCACCTGACTCTTCTTCGTTTTGCTCATATGCCATTGCATCATAAATTTGGTCGCCATCTTCGTCAACTTCACCGATTGGAGAGAAGACTACATAAGATTTTTTGCCAAATTTTTCAGCATCAAAAGTGAAAATAATTTCACATAAATGTTCGTTTCCTTTTTCGTCTACAATTGTAATTTGATTTTCTTCCATTTTGGTCACCTCTTATTTACTATCTAAATATCCTTGTAAAATCACGACTGCAGCCATCTTATCGATAACTTGCTTTCGCTTCTTTCGACTTACATCAGCCGAAATGAGAAGACGTTCGGCTGCCATTGTTGACAGACGCTCGTCCCACAGTATAACTTCTAGTTGCAGAAGTTCTCGTAAGCTCTCTGCATATTGCTGACACGCTTCGCCACGTGGACCAATCGTACCATTCATGTTCTTCGGCAATCCTACTACTATTTTGTCCACATTGTACTGTTTTACTAACTCAGAAACCCGATCAAAACCAAAAATTTCTCGTTCTTCATTGATTTTAATCGTTTCTAAGCCTTGTGCTGTCCAGCCCATTTCGTCGCTAATCGCAACGCCGACTGTTTTTGTACCAACATCTAAACCTAATATCCGCATAAACTACTCCTCACGATGTTGTTTCAAATAAGACTTCACAAGCTCTTCAATCAGTTCATCACGTTCTAGCTTACGGATAATGTTTCGTGCATCTTTATGACGAGGTATGTATGCTGGGTCTCCACTTAATAAATAACCGACAATTTGGTTAATCGGATTATAGCCTTTTTCTTGAAGTGCATCATACACAGTTAAAAGTACATCATTTACATGGACACTCTGTTTTTCATCTTGAAAGTTAAACTTCATTGTTTTATCAAAACCGTCCATTTTAAGCACCTCACTTATAAGTAGTAAGTATAGGGAGAAGAATTTCTCCTCTCCCTACTATTGTACACTACTCTCTCTTTATTTTGAAACAGATTTAACATACTCTTCTACAAATGCTAAAGCTTCATCCACTTGTGCTGGGTTTTTACCGCCTGCTTGAGCCATGTCAGGACGGCCACCACCGCCACCACCGCAGCGAGAAGCAACTTCTTTCACAAGCTTACCTGCATGGTATCCTTGGCTGATTAAATCTTTCGTTACACCTGCTAGAATATTCACTTTATCATCGTTTACAGCTGCTAATACAACAACCGCAGACTCAAGTTTATTCTTTAGGTCATCCATCATTGTACGTAAGTTATTCATATCTGCAACATTTACTTTTGTTGCTAATACATTCACTCCATCAATTGTAACAACCGAATCTGTTAAGTTGCCAGCTTCAATGTTGCTTAATTTAGCAGCAAGAGATTCGTTCTCTTTTTGAAGTTGTTTCACTTCAGCAAATAGACCGTCTACTCTTGTTAAAATATCTTTTGGATTTGTTTTCATTTTACCCGCAGCTTCTTTTAATAAACCTACTTGATCATTCATTAATTCGTATGCCGATTTTCCAGTTACTGCCTCAATGCGGCGTGTTCCTGCTCCGATACCAGACTCAGCAACAATTTTGAAAATACCGATAGATGCTGTGTTATCAACGTGACAACCACCACAAAGTTCTAAGCTGTAATCGCCTACTTGAACAACACGTACAACATCTCCGTATTTTTCACCGAATAATGCCATTGCACCCATTTCTTTTGCTTCTTCAATTGCTTTTTGAGAAATCTCAACATCAATACTTTCCCAAATTTTTTCGTTTACAATACGCTCAATTTTTTCTAATTCGTCAGCTTGTACTTGACCAAAGTGAGAGAAGTCAAAGCGTAGACGTTCTGATGTTACAAGAGAACCAGCTTGGTTAACATGTGTTCCAAGTACATCTTTTAATGCTTGGTGTAAAATGTGCGTTGCTGTATGGTTTTTCACAACACTGCTCCGGTTTTTCGTATCAATAACAGCTTTTACAGCTGCTTCTTTCGTTAATGTACCTTCTTCTACAACCACTTTGTGTAAGTTTTGACCATTTGGTGCTTTTTGAACGTCTTTTACAAGAACTTTCACACCGTCAGCAAGAAGGTAACCGCGGTCTGCAATTTGTCCACCGCTCTCAGCGTAGAATGGTGTTACATCAAGCATTAATTGTCCTTCTTCTCCTGCTTGTAAGCTATCTGTGTACTCACCATTCTTCACAAGTGCAACAACATTACTTTCTGTCGCAACTGTACCATAGCCAACAAATTCACTCGCTACTTTAACTTCTCCAAGTACACCGCCTTGAACTTGCATAGAATCAACGTCTTGACGAGCAGCGCGTGCGCGTTCACGTTGTTTTTCCATCTCTGCTTCAAAACCAGCATGATCAACTGTCATACCAGCTTCTTCTGCATATTCTTCTGTCAATTCAATTGGGAAGCCGTATGTGTCATATAGACGGAACGCATCCACACCAGAAATAACAGTTGTTTTCTCTTCTTTCGCTTTTGTAATCACTTCCGCTAAAATTGCTTCGCCATCATGAAGTGTTTCATGGAAACGCTCTTCTTCATTTTTCACAACACGTGCGATGAAGTCTTTCTTTTCAAGAACTTCTGGATAGAAGTCTTTCATTACTTCTCCAACAACTGGTACTAATTCATACATGAATGGACGGTTAATGTTTAATTTCTTCGCATAACGAACAGCGCGGCGTAATAAACGACGTAATACATAACCACGGCCTTCGTTAGAAGGAAGAGCTCCATCACCAACAGCAAATGTTACAGTACGAATATGGTCAGCGATTACTTTAAATGCCATATCTTTCTCCACATCGCCATCACGATACTTCTCACCAGAGATTGATTCTGTTGCACCAATCATTGGCATGAATAGGTCTGTATCAAAGTTTGTAGGCACATCTTGAACGATAGATGTCATACGTTCTAGACCCATCCCTGTATCGATGTTTTTCTTAGGAAGTGGCGTATATGAGCCATCTGGATTATGGTTAAATTGAGAGAATACAAGGTTCCACACTTCTAAGTAACGCTCATTTTCGCCGCCTGGATATAATTCTGGGTCGCTAAAATCGTTACCGTAAGCTTCACCGCGGTCATAGAATATTTCTGTATTCGGTCCACTTGGTCCTTCACCAATATCCCAGAAGTTTTCTTCTAAACGAATGATACGCTCTTTCGGAACACCCATTTTCTCATTCCAAATTGTAAATGCTTCTTCATCTTCTGGATGAATTGTTACAGATAATAACTCTTTATCGAATCCAATCCACTTGTCGCTTGTCAAGAACTCCCAAGCCCATGTAATTGCTTCTTCTTTAAAGTAGTCACCAATTGAGAAGTTTCCTAACATTTCAAAGAATGTATGGTGACGAGCTGTTTTCCCAACGTTCTCAATATCATTTGTACGAATTGATTTTTGTGCATTCGTAATACGCGGGTTTTGCGGGATTACGCGGCCATCAAAGTATTTCTTTAATGTCGCTACACCACTATTGATCCATAAAAGAGATGGATCCTCATGTGGAACTAATGATGCACTTGGTTCAATTGCATGCCCTTTTTCCTGGAAAAAGTCTAAAAACATTTGACGAATTTGTGCGCCTGTTAATTGTTTCATCATATTTTCCTCCTTAAATATAAAAAACTCCCGTCCCTATAAAAGGGACGAGAGTTAACTCGCGATACCACCCTAATTATGAACCGGTCTACATATCGGTTCATCACCTCATGGCGCCGTAACGTGGCAAGACGGCAGGGATTAGCTGCTCTCAGGATTAGCGTTCTGTCACCCTTCATTTAAAGCCTCTTTCAGCCGATGGAAGCTTCTCTCTGGAAATGGGCTGTAACATACTCGTTCCGTCATCAATTTCAAATCTTATATATTACATTGTACTCTATAAACTTATATGAGTTTATACTATATGCCAAAATTGTAGCGAATCCGTTTCCATTTGTCAATGTTTCCAGAGTGGCTTTATATGAACAACTACTGTTCGAATCACTGCTAAAATAGGCACCGATATTAAAAGACCTACAATTCCACCTACTTCCCCTCCAACAAGTAATGCAAGCATAATAACAACCGGGTGCATACGTAGCGATTTCCCAACGATGTACGGAGATAAAATGTTACTTTCAACAAATTGTAAAATGGCAAGTGCAATACTCGCTTTAATAAAAAGATTTGTGGATATCGTCGCTGCAATCATCAATGTCGGAATCGCTCCTAAAATAGGGCCAAAGTACGGGATTATATCAGTAACTCCAACAATGATGCCTAGTAATAGCGGATACTTCATACCGATAAACCAAAATGACAGAGCGGACACTCCCCCTAAAACTAAACAAACAAATAGTTGCCCTCGAATATAACTTCCAAGTGACTTATCAATCTCCTTCGCTAATACTTGCCCTGTACTACGCCATTTACTCGGAACAAGCTTCCAAAAAATATCATAAAACTCTCCATAGTCTTTTAATATGTAAAATACAATGAACGGAATTAAGAAAATGATGAGCAATGAATCCAGTACACCACGCGCTGTACTCATCACTTTATTTAAAAGTGCTTGTATCTTCATTTCAATGCCGACAAAAATTTGCTTTACTTTCTCATGAATAAACGATGGGAAATTGTCCGTCTGTTCTGTCACACCATCCATCCACGAATCATACATTTTCATAAACTGAGGGAATTGCTTATTGATTTCTTGCAGCTGCGCAATAACAACCGGTGTCCCTTTATAGACCCCATATCCGAGACCACCAAAAAAGAGAATATAAATAAGCAAAATAGCAAGTGTACGTGGCATCCCTTCTTTATGTAATTTTTCAATTAAGGGATGCAGTAAATACGCAATGAAACAAGCAATAAAAAATGGGGTAACTGCTACTTTAAAAACAAATATAATCGGCGCCCATAATGGTTTGATTTTTAAGAAGACGAACAAACACAGAAACACTAATAACAATAACCCTAATCGATAGATCCAAATAATTTTAAGATTCTTCAAACGAAAAACCTCCTCTACCCTTATTTTGAAAAGAAATAGAGAAGGTTATGTGTAAAACTTTTAAAAAAATTACTGGACTAAAATATTTTCATGCAGACCATACTGTTTTAAAAAAACTTACATATATTTAACATCATACGGACAAGCATGTAAGCCAGCTCGCACATAAGTGAGGAGGAATAAAATGGTTGGGTTCATGTTAATTCTTTCAGCGTTTTTCATGATACTAGAATGGATCTGTATCGGGTTTGGTATTTGGAAAGGATTCTTCATTCGTTCTTCGCGAAAAGAACGTGCGAAACAGCTGTGGTATTACGGAATTCTCGGAATCGGATGTTATGGACTTTCTTATCTTTTTTCTGAGATTGGACTTTTTTATCTATATACAAGCACATAAAAAACTCCCTAATAATAAGGGAGTTTTTACATTTTAACAACACTTTATAGAAACGATTATAAATAGGACCTCATCATTTTACGCGCTCTTTTCATATTGCGCTTTGAAAACATATCTTGTTTACGTGCATATTGATAAGCCGCAGCTCCAATACCTAATGCGATTAATGAATTGCGTACGTTCAAAGTAAATCCCCCTTTTGATTATCCGATGGTTCGTTCATTCTCATCAAATAAATCATCAAGAGAACTAAGCGAGCCATCTTCTTCTACTTGATGCGTATGGATTTTCCCCTTTGAAACCGATAATTCAATGTAACAATTCCAGCAATAAAATTGGTTGACACCTATTTTTCCAATGTCTTTCCCTTTGCAATTTGGACAACTGAACATATGGCTTTCATCTCCTTACAGTCTCCCAGATTCTATTCGCCATTATGTCCAAACTGCATTCATTTATACATACTAGAACTGCCTTACACTTTCAAAATAACGTTATACGCGTTGAAAGGTTCACTATATAATCTCACCTTGCTACATAAAATCATACGGTGAAATGTTTTCCACATCCATCTCCTGGCCATCAATCGTAACCATTTGCACTTCTCCTTGCGACTCCTGCAGGCGACCAGCTAACGTCGTTTGCCGCATTGAATCATCAAGACGATTCACACCCGATTGAAAAGCGGCTTCTTCCCCGCAAATAATTAAAAACTTTTTACTTCTCGTAATACCTGTATAAATTAAATTACGGCGAAGCATGCGGTAATAGCTCTTTACAATCGGCATAATTACAATCGGGAATTCACTTCCCTGTGACTTATGAATCGAGCAGCAATACGCATGTGTAATTTGATTTAAATCCGGCTTTATATACGTTACTTCAATCCCATCAAATGAAACAACAACCATATCCTGTTTCTCCACATTTTCCTTTGCATAAAATACAGAAACAATTTCTCCAATATCGCCATTAAACACTTGGCTTTCTGGTTGGTTTACGAGTTGCAGCACTTTATCACCTGTTCGATACACAACATCACCGTAGGCAATTTCTCTACTCTTTTCTTTTTTGGGATTAAACACTTCTTGGAGTGCCTCATTTAACACATTAATCCCTGCCGGACCGCGATACATAGGCGCTAACACTTGTACATCTCTTGCGCTAAACCCTTTCGTTTTTGCGTTTTCACATACTTGCTTTACAACCTCAACAATTTGAGCGCCTGAACAACCAATAAACGAACGGTCTTTTTTATTTTGTGCTAAGTCTGGTGGCAACGTACCTTTTTTTATCGCATGGGCAAGTTGAATAACGGATGACCCTTCTGCCTGACGATAAATTTCTGTTAGCTTCACTGTCGGAATAGCGCCAGCATCTAATAAATCTTTCAATACTTGTCCAGGTCCTACAGACGGCAATTGATCTTCATCACCTACAACAATAACTTGAATGTTTGTTGGTAACGATTTAAACAATTGATTCGCTAGCCAAATATCAACCATTGAAAACTCATCGATAATAAGTAATTTCCCTTGTACAGGATCTGTTTCATTCCGCTGGAAAGATCCTTCTGGCGTCCAGCCAAGTAAACGATGAATTGTACAAGCAGGAAGCCCTGTTGACTCACTCATTCGCTTCGCAGCGCGACCTGTCGGAGCTGTTAATAGAATCGGAAACGGATTATCGTCACTATAATCTTTCGGATTTAATGATAAACCATGCAATGAAGCATACATTTCGACGATTCCTTTAATAACGGTTGTCTTCCCTGTACCAGGTCCACCGGTTAATAGCATCATCGGTTTATGAAGCGCAGTTTGAATCGCCTCTTGCTGAAGCGGCGCATACTGTACTTTCAATTGCTCTTCAATTTTCCCTAATGTTAATAGCACTTCTGCTTCAGGGAATGAAGGCGTCTCTTCTTGATTCATCAAACGACGAATCGATTTAACAACACCCTTTTCAGAATAAAATAATGAAGCTAAATAAACGCGCTCTTCTTCGATAATGACTTTCCCTTCACCTTGCATCATTTCAACGCATTGCAAAATATCTTCTTCCGTCACAGCGCCCTCTTGATTATTTAAAAGCGACACGGTTTCTCGAACAAGCTGCCCCTTTTCCATATAAACATGCCCCTCTTGCAGCGAAACGTTTTCTAGCGTATAGAAACATCCGGCCCGCACACGGTCATTATGATTCCCTGATATCCCAAGCGCCCTTCCTATATCATCCGCTCTTCCAAACCCAATACCATCTACTTCCTCAATAAGCTGATAAGGATTGTTTCGAATGACTTCTAGCGTCATTTCTTTATACTGCTGATAAATCTTAATCGAGAGCTTCGTCCCAAAACCATAACCATTTAAAAAGCTCATGACTTTTTCAAGACCTTGGTGTTCAATAATTGTGTCATAAATTTCTTGCGCTTTCTGCTTGTTTACAACACCTTCTAATGCAGCAGGATCATCCATAATTTTAGAAATCGCATGTTCCCCGAGATGATCAACAATCTTTTCTGCTGTTCTCTTCCCGATTCCTTTAAATAAATCACTTGCTAAATATTGCACCATACCTGTTTTTGTTTGGGGCAGTTCTTTTTTAAATGTTTCAACTAAATATTGCTTTCCATACTTTGGGTGGTCTTTAAAATGCCCTGTTAATGTAAATACTTCATCTTCATGCATACGGGGAAAGTGACCATTTATCATCACTTTTTTTTCGTCATATGTTTCATTTGTTTCAATGATTTTCATACTGACAACGGAATAGAGGTTTTCTTCGTTGTGGAAAATGGTATGAAGAACTTGTGCTTTTATAAATTTTTGCTCTTCCTCAAACAAATCCATTGCATGTTGATTTCCCATCGTTCCTCTCCTTTCCGGTTTTTCTCACTCTAACGAGCAGTACAGCCCCCACCTCTCTACTGAATATTAGATGGAGGGTAACTGCGCGTTAAAGCATAAATTTTTATTCACCTTCTTGCTCTAATAAACGAATGCCATTCCCTGCTAAAAAGTGATCTGGTTGAATTTCAGTCGCCTTCTTAAATAAAGCAAGTGCTTTCTCATTATTTTCCTCAAATACGTACGCAACACCTAAATTATAGTACGCATCTGCATGTTCTTCATCCATTTGTAAAACCTTTTCAAAATAAGGTTTCGCTTCCTGAATATGTTCTAATCGTGCAAAACATAATCCGCATTGGAATACAGCTTCTACATCTGCCCTATCTAATTCAGTTGCTCTTTGTAAAAATGGTAGTGCAAGACGATCATTTCCAAGCTGTACATACGTAATCCCAAGCATAAATGTCACATCAGCTGATTGTAATCCAGCTTGCATTGCTTGCTCAAATGCAGCTTTTGCTTCTGTAAATTGCTCTTGGCCATAATATATGCTTCCAAGACCATAATAGGCGGTAGCTGATTTTTCATCTAGTTCTAATGCGCGTTTATAAAATAAAATCGCACGCTCGCTATCGCCTAACACATCTAATAAATTCGCGAAGTTAATGTATCCAAGTGCATCTTTCGGATTTTCTTCAATTGCCTCTGTAAAATTTTTAGCTGCTTCTTCCCAGTTTCCTTCTTGCATATATTGAATGCCTGCTTCAAGCTTATTTGACATGTTCTTCACCTCTACAACAAATTATAACAAAGAATCTATTTTCCGAGCGAACAAAAATTCGCTCTTTTAAAAAAGAAACCTCTGACCGCTAATCGGCAGAGGCTCCTCATTTTTATCCTAAATAATCTAATTTCTTACCACTACGATATACTTCATCAATTGTAGCACCGCCTAAGCATTCGTCTCCATCATAGAAAACAACTGCTTGTCCTGGTGTAATTGCACGAATTGGTTCATCACAAAGAATACGAACCGTATTCTCATCAACAATTTGAACCGTTACACCGTTATCTTCTTGACGATAACGGAATTTCGCTGTGCACTTAAATTCTTTTTCTTTCGCTTTGTTGCTTACCCAGCCTACATTTGTAGCAATAACTTCATCACCGTATAACAGCTCATTGTGGAATCCTTGATCAACATATAAAATGTTTTCTTTTAAGTTTTTCCCAACGGCAAACCATGGGTCACCATTACCACCAATGCCAAGGCCATGACGTTGTCCAATTGTATAGTACATTAAACCGTCATGTTTCCCTTTTACTTCACCAGATAATGTTTGCATCACACCTGGTTGAGCTGGTAAGTAGTTACTTAAGAAATCTTTAAAGTTACGCTCTCCGATAAAGCAAATACCTGTGCTATCTTTTTTCGTCGCTGTTGCTAAGCCAGCTTCTTTTGCCATTTCACGAATTTGCGGTTTCTTTAGCTCACCAAGTGGGAACATCGTTTTTGATAATTGCTCTTGGCTTAGTTGATTTAAGAAATATGTTTGATCCTTATTATCATCAACACCACGTAGCATTTTATATTCGCCATCGATATAAGCAACACGTGCATAATGACCTGTCGCTACATAATCCGCACCAAGTGCAATCGCATGCTCTAAAAAGGCTTTAAACTTGATTTCTTTATTACACATTACATCTGGGTTTGGTGTACGACCAGCTCGGTACTCGTCTAAAAAGTACGTAAATACTTTATCCCAATATTGTTTTTCAAAGTTTACTGCATAATATGGGATACCGATTTGGTTGCACACTTCGATTACATCATTGTAATCTTCCGTTGCTGTACAAACACCGTTCTCGTCTGTATCATCCCAGTTTTTCATAAAAATCCCGATTACATCATAACCTTGCTCTTTTAATAGAAGAGCTGCTACAGATGAATCGACGCCACCGGACATCCCGATGACAACGCGTGTTTCGTGAGGTAGTTTGTTCATCTTGTCACCTCCCATGCTAGTTTTGTGTTAATCGCTTCACGATTCTCACAGTTTCGTACGCCGCTTTTTCCACTTGTTCTTTCGTATTCCCAAGACCAAAGCTAAAACGTACGGATGAACGTATTTGATCGGAGTCTTTTCCAAACATCGCCACTAATACATGTGATGGATCAATAGAGCCAGCTGTGCATGCAGAACCACTCGATACTGCAATGCCTGCTAAGTCTAGATTTACAAGAAACGGCTCAATATCCATTCCTGTAAAACTTACATTAAATACATGCGGTAAGCGATGTTCTAAGTTTCCGTTTACCTCGAAAGTAATGTCTTCTTTTTTAAAGACAGATACCATTATATCTTTAAATTCTTCATGTTGGGCATTTTTTTGCTCACGTGTTTCTTCAGCAAGCATAATAGCGTGCTGAAGTCCAGCAATACTAGGCACATTTTCAGTACCTGCACGGCGTTTTCGCTCCTGCTCTCCGCCCGTTAATAACGGTTCAAATTTCAATTGCGTGCTAGCATATAAAAAACCAACACCCTTTGGACCATTAATTTTATGAGCAGAAATTGATAATAAATCAATACCTAATTCTTTCACATCAATTGCCGTTAAACCATAGGCTTGTACAGCATCCGTGTGGAAATACGCTTGGTGTTCTTTTAACAGTGCTCCAATTTCTGCAATCGGTTGAACCGTACCAACTTCGTTATTTCCAAACATAACAGATACGAGAATCGTTTCATCTGTTAACGCCTCTTTCACATCAGAAACTCGAACACGGCCCGTTTTATCAACAGGTAAATACGTCACTTCGAAGCCTTCTCGCTCTAGCACTTCACATGTATGCAAAATAGCGTGATGTTCAATTTGCGTCGTAATAATATGATTTCCTTTATTACGGTTTGCACGTGCCACACCTAAAAGCGCTAAATTATCAGCCTCCGTACCACCGCTTGTAAAAATAATTTCATTTGGATTTGCATTGATGCTGCGTGCACAAACACGTCTTGCTTCATCTACCACATGACGTGTTTGGCGTCCATAAAAATGAATACTAGACGGATTACCAAATATTTCTGTCATATATGGAATCATCTTTTCGACCACTTCTGGGTGGGCCGGAGATGTCGCAGCATGATCTAAGTAAATGCGTTCCATAAGATCTCCTTCTTTCCAAATCGTTTCACAAGGAATTAAATGTAAAACATATAACCCCCATGATTTTCTTCCTCATAGCGTACTAAATCTTCTAAAGTTGTACTATCTAATACTTCTTGTACTGCATCACGAACACGCATCCATAACTGGCGTTGCGCTGGTTCTTCCTCTTCTATCATTTCAACAACGCTAATCGGACCTTCTAACACACGGATTACATCGCCAGCTGTAATGTTAGCTGGTTGGTCAGATAATACGTAACCACCATATGCACCACGCGTACTTTTTACAAGACGAGCGTTACGAAGTGGAGAGATTAATTGCTCTAAGTAATGTTCAGATAGATCATGTGCCTGCGCAATTGATTTTAAAGAAATCGGACCCTCACCAAACTTTTTCGCAAGATCAATCATAATTGTTAAGCCGTAACGGCCTTTCGTTGAAATTTTCATCTATTTCGCACCTCTTTTCAAAATTTCACTTCTATTAGTTAAATCTTTATTCGTAAGAAGAACACAATGTAAAAATCAAAATCCTATGAAATTATAGCATAATATAGTATTATAAGAAATTTCAACTTGTGTATCAAAATGATAACATAAATTCGTATTGAAAAACTCGGAAATTATTACAATTAAAAGAAAATTGAAAATACTATCTCGGATTCTTTATAATTGCACAGCATCATATTTCAATTTTCCATCCAAAAGATGTTACCATAGAATGAGATTATATATTAAGGGAGACGGTTACAATGAAACAACCACTCGCACACCGAATGCGTCCGACAAACATTAAAGAAATAATTGGGCAAGAGCATTTAGTTGGTGAAGGGAAAATTTTATGGCGAATGGTCCAGGCGAACCATTTCCAATCGATGATTTTGTACGGTCCACCCGGAACTGGAAAAACATCGATCGCTAGTGCAATTGCTGGCAGTACAGGAACGCCCTTTCGCCTATTAAATGCTGTTACTCATAATAAAAAGGATATGGAAGTTGTCGTGCAAGAAGCAAAAATGCACCGCCACCTTGTTTTAATTTTAGATGAGGTCCATCGCTTAGATAAAGCAAAACAAGACTTCCTTTTACCACATTTAGAGAGCGGACTTCTTACATTAATTGGAGCAACAACGAGCAATCCATTCCATGCGATTAACTCTGCTATTCGGAGCCGATGCCAAATCTTTGAACTACACGCACTAACAGAAGATGATATTTTAATTGGCTTAAAACGAGCGCTTGAAGATAAAGAAAAAGGTTTAGGTGAATATCATGTAACTGTTACAGATGAAGCACTGCGTCACTTTGCAAATGCCTCTGGTGGAGATATGCGCTCTGCTTATAATGCGCTTGAACTTGCTGTTTTATCTAGCTTTACAACAGACGATCAAACCGCTGAAATCACATTAGAAATTGCAGAAGAATGTTTACAGAAAAAAAGCTTTGTTCATGATAAGGGCGGAGATGCTCATTATGACGTCCTATCTGCTTTTCAAAAGTCAGTGCGCGGAAGTGATGTGAATGCTGCACTTCATTATTTAGCGCGCCTTATTGAAGCTGGCGATTTGCAAAGTATCGGAAGAAGACTGCTCATTATGGCATATGAAGATATTGGACTTGCTAGCCCGCAAGCTGGACCGCGTACACTCGCTGCGATTGAATCGGCTGAACGCGTCGGGTTTCCAGAAGCTCGCATTCCGCTTGCCAATGCAGTTATTGAGCTTTGCCTTTCTCCAAAGTCGAATTCAGCATACAAGGCGCTTGATGCAGCACTTCACGACTTACGAAACGGGCAAACAGGTGATGTACCAAGTTATTTAAAAGATAGTCACTATAAAGGTGCTGAAGCACTGGGTAGAGGCATCGGATACTTGTATCCACACGATTATCCAAACGGTTGGGTACAGCAGCAATACTTACCAGACAAAATAAAAAACAAACAATATTATAAACCGAAAACGACTGGGAAATTTGAGCAGGCACTTTCAACTGTATATGAAAGATTGCAAAGTTCGCATAAAAGTAAACCAAAGGGGTAATCTAAGCGAAAACGACATGATTACGGGAGGTTTCGCTTATGAAAACACGCCAAGATGCATGGACAGGAGAAGACGATCTCCTTTTAGCAGAAACCGTTTTACGACATATTCGCCAAGGAAGCACACAACTAAAAGCGTTTGATGAAGTTGGAGACAAATTAAACCGTACTTCGGCCGCTTGTGGATTCCGCTGGAACGCTGAAGTTAGACAAAATTATGAAGATGCTGTACAACTTGCTAAGAAGCAAAGAAAAGCGTTAAAGCGTTCTGAAGCAAATGTAGAAAAAAAGCAACTATTACAACCAAAACAAAAAAAGAAAATCATAATTGATGCTGAATTTTCCGAAGAACTTGCTGCTAATAAACATTCTCTTACAATGCAAGATGTAATCTCATTCTTGCAAAACTTAGGAAGCAATAATCCTCACTTAGAAAAGATACAAATTGAAAATGAAGACTTGCATACAAAGCTTGCCTCCTTTCAAAAAACAAATGACGAACTAGAAGTCAAACTAGCAGCTTTAACGAAAAAACAACAAGCAATCGAAGAAGATTATGCAATGCTTGTTAGAATTATGGACCGCGCTCGAAAACTTGTGCTAGTAGATGAACAAGAAGATCAAATTGCCCCTATCTTTAAAACAGATCCGAATGGGAACTTAGATATTATTTATACGGCTGAAAATTGAAATAGAGACGAGAGTAAAAAGACCACTCTCGTCTCTATTTTTATTTTGACCACTTAAACAAGTCTAGTAAATGTTCATGCTGCCAATTTCGTTCATGAGCAACAGCATCAGTATCAAAGTTAGTAGCATATTCAACTGCTTTAGCAGCATAAGTTGATGCATGAATCGCATGCCCAAATACATGAGCAGCGGCCACTGCTTGTCCAGCTGCCCTTGCTGCATTATTTTCAGTTTCCTCTTTCGCAACTTCCATCACTTCTTCTTTCATTTTCAAATGCTCCACAATCACTTGATATACTTAGTAATACCTATTTTCATTTCTGGCTCGTTTAATAGTGGACAGTGGTGTTACTTTAATAAAGATGGATCTATGGCTAAAGGTTGGAAAAATGTCAATGGAAATTGGTATTACTTCAATGAACATGGATACATGGCTACTGGGTGGTTAAAAGAAAATAACAATTGGTATTATCTAAATGAAAATGGATCTATGACTACTGGTGATAAGTTCATTGATGAGAATCGGTATCATTTTGCAGATAATGGAATCCTGATTGGTGGCTAAATATTTCAAAAAAAGTAAGAATTATATTCTTACTCTTTTTTCATAAAATAAAAAACTCAAATATTACTAAATAAACTTATCCTCCTCTTACTAGTACGTTTTTGTAATGTTCCCCTTTTTCAACAACCTCAAAAAAAGTGTATACCTCATAAAAGGTATACACTTTTTTCTATCCTTTATTCTTGACCTACACGCTTTACTTCTACACTCTTTATACGTTCACGTACAACGTGGCTTGCCATAATCAAGCCGGCCACAGATGGTACGAACGCATTTGAGGAAGGTGGTAATTTCGCTTTACGAATTTTTGCGTTTTCGTCTGGAACGATTTCTTTACGAACCTCTTCGCGAATTACGATTGGGTTTTCGTCAGAGAATACCACTTTCACACCTTTTTTAATACCTTCTTTACGAAGCTTCGTACGAATCACTTTCGCAATTGGATCTGTATGTGTTTTTGAAATATCCGCAATACGGAAACGAGTTGGGTCCATTTTGTTTGCTGCACCCATACTTGAGATGATTTTAATTTTGCGTCGTAAGCATTGTTTAATTAAATGAATCTTGAACGTAATTGTATCTGATGCATCAACTACGAAGTCTAAACCATGTTTAAAGAACTCTTCGTATGTCTCATCTGTATAGAACATTTCTAATCCAATGACTTCACAGTCTGGATTAATATCGGCAATACGCTCTTTCATTAATTCTACTTTTGAACGTCCTACAGTAGAAAGTAATGCATGGATTTGACGGTTAACGTTTGTAATATCAACAACGTCTTTATCAACTAATACAAGACGTCCTACACCAGAACGTGCTAACGCTTCTGCTGCAAACGAACCTACACCGCCGATCCCTAAAATACCTACCGTACTATTTTTTAATATTTCAAGACCTTCTTTTCCGAAGGCTAATTCATTACGTGAAAATTGATGTAACATTCAGCTCTACACCCCTATTACAAAAATGGTCTACCATGTATTCTAGCGTTTTTCCGACTATTTGTATAGAAAAAGTTATACAAATCCTAAAAATACTTGTTTCAAAAAAGAATATAGAGATCCGAGTTGTTTGAGAGGCAGAAGCCTGGAGGATACGAAGTATAGATGGACTACACAAGTAACCAGACTAGCGAAGAAATCTGGTTGCTATCTTCACCGGATTTTTTGAACGTCCTCTAAAAAAATCCTAGATGGCTTTAGTATAACCATCTAGGACTCCTTCTTACTTCTCTTCTTTTATATTTAATTGCAAGTTAAGCTCTTCAAGCTGCGCTCCTGCAACTGGGCTTGGCGCATCTGTTAATAAGCAGCTTGCGCTTGCTGTTTTCGGGAATGCAATTGTATCGCGAAGGTTTGTACGACCTGCAAGTAACATTACAAGACGGTCTAAACCTAGTGCAATCCCGCCATGTGGTGGTGTACCATATTCGAATGCTTCCAATAAGAAACCGAATTGTTCTTGCGCTTCTTCTTGTGAGAATCCAAGTGCTTTGAACATTTTTTCTTGTACATCACGCTCGTAAATACGAAGTGATCCACCACCAAGCTCATAACCGTTTAATACAAGGTCATATGCTTGCGCACGCGCTTTTTCTGGTGCTGTTTCTAATAGCTCAACATCTTCACGGAATGGCATTGTGAATGGGTGATGAGCTGCGAAGTAACGATCTGCATCTTCATCGTACTCAAGAAGTGGCCAGTCAGTTACCCATAGGAAATTAAATTTGCTTTCGTCAATTAACTCAAGCTCTTTACCTAAACGTAAACGAAGTGCGCCTAAGCTATCTGCAACAACGCTCTTCTTATCAGCAACGAATAGTAATAAATCACCAGCATTCGCTTCTAATGTACGCATTAGTACGTTTGCATCTTCTTCACCAAAGAATTTCGCAATTGGTCCTTTTAAGCCATCTTCTTCAACTTTTAACCAAGCTAAACCTTTTGCACCGTATACTTTTACAAATTCAGTTAATGCATCGATATCTTTACGAGAATATTTGCTCGCTGCACCTTTTGCATTAAGTGCTTTTACTTGTCCACCGCTTTCTACAGCGCTTGTGAACACTTTAAAGCCGCAACCTGCTGCGAATTCAGATAGGTCAGTAAGCTCCATCGCGAAGCGTGTATCCGGTTTATCAGAACCATAGCGAGCCATTGCATCAGCATATGTCATACGAGGGAATGGCGCGTTAACCTCTACACCTTTTGCATCTTTCATAACTTTCGTCATCATGCGTTCCATCATTTCTAGAATTTCTTCTTGCGTTAAGAATGATGCCTCGATATCAATTTGTGTGAATTCTGGTTGGCGATCCGCACGTAAATCTTCATCACGGAAACAACGAGCTACTTGATAATAACGTTCAAATCCGCCGACCATAAGAAGCTGTTTAAATAGCTGCGGAGATTGAGGTAATGCATAAAATTCACCTTCATGCACACGGCTTGGTACTAAATAGTCACGTGCTCCTTCTGGTGTACTCTTTGTTAAGATTGGTGTTTCAACTTCTAAGAACTCTTCTGAA
Organism: Bacillus sp. XF8; assembly: GCF_017498755.1. Classification (NCBI taxonomy): domain Bacteria; kingdom Bacillati; phylum Bacillota; class Bacilli; order Caryophanales; family Bacillaceae; genus Bacillus; species Bacillus sp. XF8. The sequence continues at coordinate 182,528 of NZ_JAGDQK010000005.1, forward strand.
TCTAAGAAGTTACGAATTGTTTTTGTTACGTCGTGACGCATTTTGAATGTGTTATACATAACAGAGCGACGTAAATCTAAATAACGATATTTTAAACGAACATCTTCTGATGCATCTGTATCATCTGCGATAATAATTGGCGTTGTTTTTGCTGCATTTAGTACATTTACTTTCGTTGCTTGTACTTCAATGCGTCCTGTTGCCATGTTTTCATTGATTGCACCAGCGCCGCGTTCTACAACTGTCCCTTCTACGTGCAGTACGTATTCGCTACGAATTGTTTCTGCTACTTCTAGTGCTTCTTTAGATGTTTCTGGGTTAAATACAACTTGTACGATACCTGTGCGGTCACGTAAGTCGATGAAAATTAATCCACCTAAGTCACGGCGCTTTTGTACCCAACCTTTTAATTGAACTGTTTGTCCAACTGCTTCTACTGTTACTTTTCCACATGCATGTGTTCTTTCAGCCACTATAAGTTCCCCCTATATTAATTTTTCTGCTACATATGAAGCAAATACATCTAATGCTACTTCTTCTTGCTCACCTGTTGCCATATCTTTTAAGTTAATGATGCCTTTATCTAACTCATCTTCTCCTAATACAGCTACATATTTCGCATTTAGACGATCTGCTGATTTAAATTGCGCTTTCATTTTGCGATCTAAATAATCTTTTTCAACTGATAACCCAACCTTACGAAGATCAAATGCAACTTTTGCAGCGTGATCTTTCGCTTTGTCTCCAAGTGCTACAACATAGCAATCAATGTTATGTTCAATTGGCAATTCGATATTTTCAGCTTTTAGCGCCATAATTAAACGCTCGATACTCATTGCAAAACCGATACCAGGCATTTCTGGACCACCGATTTCTTGTACAAGACCGTTATAGCGACCACCACCGCTTAATGTCGTGATTGCACCGAAACCGTCTGCTTCACTCATAATTTCAAATACAGTGTGCTGATAGTAATCTAAACCACGTACTAGATTTGGATCTTTTTCAAATGGAACACCCATCATTGTTAATAGCTCTTGTACTTTTTCATAGTACGCTGTTGATTCTTCGTTTAAGTATTCTGTAATAGATGGTGCTGTGCTCATTAATTCATGATTACGATCCTTCTTACAGTCTAAAATGCGAAGTGGATTTTTTTCTAAACGAGATTGGCAATCAGAACAGAACTCACCGATGCGAGGTTCAAAGTGAGCGATTAGCGCCTCACGGTGCGCTTGACGGCTCGCTGGATCACCTAAACTATTTAGAACAACTTTAATATTTTTTAAGCCCATGCCGCGGTAGAATTCTACAGCAAGCGCAATTACTTCTGCATCGATTGCTGGGTCATTACTACCGATTGCTTCGATACCGAATTGTACGAATTGACGATAGCGACCTGCTTGTGGTCTTTCATAACGGAACATTTGACCAATGTAATATAATTTCGTTGGCTGCGTTGCATCACCGTACATTTTGTTTTCAACGTAAGAACGTACAACAGGAGCTGTTCCTTCTGGACGAAGTGTTAAGCTACGCTCGCCACGATCTTGGAATGAGTACATTTCTTTTTGAACGATATCTGTTGTATCACCAACACCACGTAAAAATAATTCTGTGTGCTCGAAAATTGGTGTACGAATTTCTTTATAGTTGTAACGACGGCAAATTTCGCGTGCTTGCCCTTCGATATACTGCCATAACTCAACACTACCTGGAAGAATATCTTGCGTTCCGCGTGGGATTTGAATAGACATATTCAGTTCCTCCTCAAATTGTTTTAATCTTATTAAAAATAAAAAAACTCCCGCCTCTACTGATTATCCAGTAGGGACGAGAGTATTATACCCGTGGTGCCACCCTAATTGAAGCACGTATGCTTCCACTTTTTTAATAACGCTTAAACTTGCGTTCACCTCTACTAAGCATCGATGCCGTTCAAGTTGAAACCTACAGAGTGTCATTCGATCAGTCATCATGTAGAAATGTTTTCAGCCTAGGACATTTCTTCTCTTTTCATGTGTATCTCATCTACTCTTCTCTATCATCGGTTCTCTTCATATGTAAATATAAAATTACTATACGTTTGTTCAGGGCGATTGTCAAGTGTCCTAGGAGCGTTCAATCTGCTTCTTTAAGCGTTTTACATCTTGTAATGAAATGCCAAATTCAGAAGCGAGTTCCATAGAAGTATTATTTTGTTCTCTTGCAATAAACTCATGAAAATTCACGTTAAACAATTGATTTGCCCCATTCGTAACAGAGTGTCCTTTTTCATTCATGCGCATACGTGTATCCCTCACAATCAATATGGATGTTTTTTACTTCTATTGTTCCATATTGATAAAGTGATTATACACAAAGGCGAAAATAGCACACTACTGTCCCCATGCATACATCAAAATGCGGTTGATTATAATTACAATCAATAATATAGTCGCTAACGTCACATACTTTAAATGATATAGTGCTACAACACCGAGTCCAAAAATGATAATTTCCAACAATAGATGTAGTGCACCTTGTAATTGCCACGTCGCTGCGGGCGCTCCAAATAATCCCCATATAATAGCTACAATAACAGGAAGTACACTAGCAAGTATAACCTTGATAACAGGTCCTTTTCCCATTTGAAATCCCCAATACCCTATAATCCCAAGAATACATAACTCTAATACACAACGTAAAGCTAAATTTAATTCTTGAAACATACTGTATCAGCTCCCTATGTCAGCTCCCCTTCCTCCATAGAGAAATGAATGTATTGTATCTTTTTATTTTTCAAATCCCTTATCACATCGATTTAATATATCTACCAATTCTTCTGGATTTGTTTGCATAACCCAATGCCCACCCGTTCCAACTGTAAAAACATTCCACTCTTTTTCTCTTGCTATTTGAGCTGATTTTTGAAAGATAGGCGTCATCGGCCAATTCTCTGGATGGTCTAAAATTTCCACATATGTATGTGGTATCGTACTAACTTGAGGATTTTTCATTTCAACTGCTTGCGTAAAAGACAATAAAGGCATCGCCGACTTTCTTGGATCTGTTGCATTTCTCGGAAGAACTCTCCATCCCTCTCCATGCAGTTTTACTTCTTCTATAAAATGTGTAGCCATTTCCGGCCCCGAAATATCCATAACAGAATCACCATCATTTGGAAGCATTGCATCTACATACACAAGATTTTTAATCGATTCAGGAATCACTTCTCCTACTCCTGTTATTACCATACCAGAATAGCTATGACCTACTAAAATTACTTCTTGTAACTGCTCATATTGAATCACATTCACAACATCCTGAATATATGTTTTCAGACCTATGCTAGGATTTGCAAGATGCGTTCTTTCTCCAAGTCCTGTTAATGTCGGCATATATACTTCATGACCTTCTTTTCTTAAATGTGTAGCGACTTCCTTCCAAACATATCCTCCATCCCATGCTCCGTGAACGAGTACAAATGTTGCCATAATATGTTCCTCCTCATACATTCCCCTATGCTAATTTTGTTATTTCCATAACAATCATATTACAAATTAACAAAATATACCTTTATAAGAACTTATATACAAAAAAAGAGAGGGGCATATCCCCCTCTCTTCTGCCATCATTATTTACTTTCCAAAATTAAGGTCACCGGACCATCATTAATTAAAGAAACATCCATCATTGCTCCGAATTGTCCCGTTTCTACGTGTAAGCCTTGTTTACGAAGTTCTTCATTGAAGAAATCATACAAGTTCTCTGCATAGTCTGGTTTCGCAGCGTCCATAAAGTTTGGGCGTCTCCCTTTACGACAATCTCCGTACAATGTAAATTGTGAAATAGAAAGAACTTGTCCCTTCATATCTAGTACAGAATGGTTCATCTTCCCGTTCTCATCTTCAAAAATACGTAAATTTGCAATCTTTTCAGCAATATATGTTGCATCTTTTTCTGTATCTTCGTGAGTAATACCAACTAGCAATGTTAAACCGAACGGAATTTGTCCTACCATTTCACCATCTACTGTAACAGACGCTTCCTTTGATCGTTGCAAGACAACTCTCATACCGAATACACTCCTTATTAATGCATCATGCGGCGTACCGCATAAATTTCTGGAACTTGTTTAATACGCTCTACGACTTTTTTCAAATGGTGTAAATTACGAATGGAAATAGACATATTGATTGTCGCCATTTTATTGCGGTCACTTCTACCCGAAACAGCTGAAATATATGTTTTCGTTTCTGTAACAGCTTGCAGAACTTCATTCAATAAGCCGCGACGATCATATCCAGAAATTTCGATATCAACATTGTATTCAATTTCTTTTTCTGGACTACCTTCCCACTCTACTTCAAGTAAACGTTCTTGCGCTTCTTCTGTATGCACATTGACGCAATCACGACGATGAATTGATACACCGCGCCCTTTCGTAATGTATCCGATAATATCATCACCTGGCACTGGGTTACAGCATTTCGATAAACGTATTAATAAATTATCAGCCCCGCTTACTTTTACACCTGAATCCCATTTCCGAATTTTCATCGGCTTACGAACTTCTTTCACTTCAACAATATCTTGTTCTTCTTCACGCTGTTTGCGGAACTTGTCCGTTAGACGCGTTACAATTTGTGCAGCCGTAATACCGTTATACCCAACTGCCGCAAACATATCTTCTTCGTTCGCAAAGTTATATTTCTCAGCCACTCGTTTTAAATTGTCAGGTGCTAATACTTCTTTCATCTCATACTCTAAGCCACGCACCTCTTTTTCAACAAGCTCGCGACCTTTTTCGATATTCTCGTCACGGCGTTGCTTTTTGAAAAATTGACGGATTTTATTTTTCGCATGTGAGGTTTGGGCAAGTTTCACCCAGTCCTGACTTGGTCCATACGAATGTTTAGACGTTAGAATTTCAATGATATCACCTGTTTTTAACTTATAATCAAGTGTCACCATTTTACCATTTACTTTTGCACCAATTGTTTTATTCCCGATTTCTGAATGGACACGGTAAGCAAAATCAATTGGAACAGAACCTAGTGGTAATTCCATGACATCGCCTTTTGGTGTAAAGACGAATACCATATCAGAGAACAGATCAATTTTTAATGACTCCATAAATTCTTCCGCATTAGAAGCTTCATTTTGCCATTCTAATATTTGACGGAACCATGTTAATTTCTTCTCAAGGGTACCTGTTGCTTCTGCAGCTTTCCCCTCTTTATATGCCCAGTGCGCGGCAATCCCGTACTCCGCAATTTCATGCATTTCTTTCGTACGAATTTGCACTTCAAGCGGGTCACCTTTTGGACCTATCACAGTTGTATGCAGAGATTGATATAGATTCGCTTTCGGCATGGCAATATAATCTTTAAAACGACCTGGCATCGGTTTCCAACATGTATGGATAATACCAAGCACCGCATAACAATCTTTAATACTATTTACAACAACGCGCACAGCTAACAAATCATAAATTTCATTAAATTGTTTATTCTGAAGTGCCATTTTACGATAAATACTATAAATATGTTTTGGGCGTCCTGAAATATCAGGTTGAATCGCTACTTCTTTCAGTTTGTCACGAATACCCGTCATTACTTCATCCAAATATTCTTCACGCTCTGCACGTTTCCGCTTCATTAAGTTAACAATGCGATAGTATTGTTGCGGATTTAAATAGCGAAGCGCTGTATCCTCTAGCTCCCATTTAATAGTATTAATTCCGAGTCTATGAGCTAAAGGTGCAAAAATTTCTAACGTTTCATTTGCAATACGACGCTGCTTTTCTTGCGGCAAATGCTTCAGCGTACGCATGTTATGAAGACGATCAGCTAATTTGATTAAAATAACACGAATATCTTGGGCCATTGCGATAAACATTTTACGATGGTTCTCTGCTTGCTGTTGTTCATGAGATTTGTATTTAATTTTCCCAAGCTTTGTAACCCCATCAACAAGCATTGCAATTTCTTTATTAAATTCCCGTTCAATATCCTCTAATGTAACCTCGGTATCTTCTACTACATCATGCAAAAAACCTGCCGACACTGTAGATGGATCCATGTGTAAATCAACTAAAATACCTGCGACTTGAATCGGATGAATAATATATGGTTCGCCCGATTTTCTATATTGCTCCCTATGTGCATCACGTGCATATTCATAGGCACGTGCCACTAGTTCAATATCATCGTCCGCTAAATATTGTCCTGCTTTCTCGAGTACCTGTTCAGCTGTTAGTACTTGCTCATTTGCCATCGAATCACCTTTTATTGAAAATTGACTTTTCCCTTATCATTAGAATAAATTTTATTCTATCATTATAACCTAATGATTGTGAATTGTGAAAAGGAAAAGATTTTACAGATATTTCACCATACTTTTTTGTACAATTATACAAAAGTACCCGCTCCTCTCCAAGAGATTCACGGGTACTTTTTTCTATCGCCGTAGTTTTACCTATATAATAATTAGTATTTTTCTAACACTAATACATCATAACCGTCTAACATTTTACGGCCATCTAAGTAAGTAAGTTCTACTAAGAATGCAATCCCTGCTACAATTCCGCCAAGTTCTTCAACTAGCTTAATTGTCGCTTCAATTGTTCCACCTGTAGCTAATAAGTCATCTGTAATTAATACACGTTGACCTGGTTTAATCGCATCTTTATGGATTGTTAAAACATCTTTTCCATACTCTTTACCGTAGTCTACTTTAATTACTTCACGAGGTAATTTTCCCAATTTACGAACTGGTGCAAACCCTACTTCTAGCGCGTAAGAAACTGGGCAACCGATAATAAAACCACGTGCTTCTGGTCCTACTACAAGATCGATGTCTCTTTCTTTCGCATAAGCAACGATTTCATCTGTTGCTGCTTTGTATGCTTTCCCATCGTTCATTAAAGGGGTAATGTCTTTAAACACGATACCTTCTTTCGGATAATCCGATACAATTGCGATATGTTGCTTGAAATCCATATTTCTGAATCCTCCTCAGATATAAAAGGTCTGTAAATACAAGGCCTTTACCCTAACTGTTCTACTTCTTTATGATTACGAATCGTTTCAAACCATGTATATAGTTGTTGATATGTGCTATAAACCAATTCTTTTTCTAATTGCAAGTGGTTCATTTTCTCACGATATGTGTTCGATTCAATTAAATCACGCTTTTTCATTTCGTCTGCCATAAAAATGACACCGTCTTTTATTGTAACAAATTCTAACTCAAAAAACACCTGTGTCATGAAATTTACTGTATCTTTTGACCAACCTTTATGACGGCATAGTTGTTCTCCATGTTGTCTTAAAGAAAATGGTGCTTTTTGATGTAAAAAGGAATAGTACCATTTAAAATGTTCTCTTGTTGGAACCGTACTAAATAAATGATTATTCTCTTGGTAAAACAGCGTATAAATTCGCGCTGGGAATCCCGCCTTAAATAAACCGCGTAATTCATCTGTTGACTTTGGTAAATCTAACAAAACAATATAACGACTATCTAGGTCAATCACTTCTGAAGCATGCATAAGTTGTTCTTTATATTCTTCTAGAGAAAATTTATTTAATACCTCTTCAGAAAAATACACCATTGTTATTTTTTCTAGCGAAAGTTCTGCTAAGTTCGATTCCACATTACGCATGCTACGCCAATCAAATAATTGCCATGCATCTACCGCAATATCTTGAATCATCAGTTGCGGTTTTTTGAAATTATTCCATTCATTAATTGATGCCTCACCAACAACAGAAACGTGAGCAACTGGCGAAATTTCTTTCGCATAGGCTCCAAATCCAAATCCAATCGTATCTAACGTCGCCTGTCCATCACGAAGTGCCATTTTTAAATGAGAACCATCAGATCCAATCGCACGAATACTTTCTAACTCCGCATCCCTAATTGCGATACGTGGCTTCGGATTTCCAACACCAAATGGCGCTAGCTTTTGCATTTCTTCAATTGCCGAAAGCGTCACATCCTCCACTTTGCAAATCGCATCAACTGTTGTAATCGGAGTAAAATCTTCAGGCGTTAAAATCGTATCTGCTTGTTCATTTAAACGGCGGCGCAGTTCATCCACATCATTCATATGAAGCGTCATTCCTGCCGCCATTGGATGCCCACCAAAGTGAGGTAACAATTCCCTACAATCTGATAAATTTGCAAACAAATCAAATCCTGCAATACTACGAGCAGACCCTTTTGCTGTTTGTTTTTCAGGATCAATACACAACACGATTGTTGGTCGATAAAAACGCTCTACTAGTTTAGAAGCAACAATTCCTATTACACCTGGATTCCATCCTTCTTTCGCAAGTACTAACACTTTATTGTCCTCTGGCGGGTAGTTGTTTTCCACCTCTGCAATCGCTTCTTCTGTAATTTGCTTTACAATATCTTTTCGAAGCTTGTTCAGCTCATCAATTTCTTCAGCAAGCTCTTTCGCTTCTTCTGGATCCTCTGATAAAAGAAGGTGAACTGCCGGAGCCGCATCTTCTAAACGACCAATTGCATTAATACGCGGTGCAATTGAGAAGCCAATGCTTTCTTCCGTAATCTCGCTTTGTGAAACATTTGCTACTTTAAATAATGCTTTTAAACCAACATTTTTCGTCATTCGCATTTGTTTCAATCCGCGCTGTACGAGCAATCTATTCTCACCATGAAGAGACACTAAATCGGCTACCGTACCAATCACTGCAATTTCTAATAAATGCTCCGGTACACGTCCAAGTAGTGCATGCGCTACTTTAAATGCAACCCCAACGCCCGCTAAATAATGAAACGGATAGACGCCGCCTTCTAACTTCGGATGAATAATCGCAAGTGCTTCTGGAAGTTCTGGTGGCGGCTCATGGTGATCTGTAATAATAAGATCCATACCAAGCTCTTTTGCTATCTGCGCCTCATGAACTGCTGCGATACCTGTATCAACAGTAATAATAAGAGAAAATCCCGCACGATGTGCCCAGCGAAATGCCTCTTCATTCGGTCCATATCCTTCAGTAAATCGGTTTGGAATATAGAACTCAACATCTGCACCTAGTTCTTGAAGAGCAAGAAATAAAACGGTTGTACTACTTACACCGTCCGCATCATAGTCCCCGAATATTAAAATTTGCTCTCCATTTTGAATGGCTTGCCCTACACGTTCTACTGTACGGTCCATTCCCTCAAGTAAAAATGGATCGTGAAATTCTTGCCCTTCTGTATTTAAAAAATCCACAATCTTATCTTCTGTATCTAAACCTCTACCGAGGAATAACGAAGTAACAAGCGGTGATAATTGCAATTTGCTTGCTAACTCACCTACTTGTTCCTCATTAAATGACTTTTCTTTCCAACGCGTCTTCGGTTGTAACACGAAATCACCCCTTAACCTGTCCATTATACAAGACAGATTAAGGGGTGACAATATCATGCAAATTACGATTTAATATCTCTATAATTAAATAAATATCTATTTAATTATAGAAGAAAACTATATTAATCCGGAGAATACGGATTAATATGCACAAAAACATTTTGTACGTTATCTTGCTGCATCAACACCTCTTTTACATGCTTCCCAATGCGATGTCCCTCTTCTACTGTGATATATGGATCAACAGACACTTTAATATCAACAATGACATAATGACCATGTTCTCTCGCATATAGGGAACCAATTTTTTTAACACCCTCTACCTGAAGAACGGATTCTCTTAACGGAATGACATCTTCTTCATGGAGGACATGATCAAGTGTGGTATGAATTGATTCTCCGCCAATGCTCCAGGCCATCTTCACAACAAGAAGTGAAACAAACAATCCCGCAACCGGATCGGCATACACAAGCCACTCTAAACCTAGTTTATTTCCGATTATTGCTGCACAAATCCCGATTAAAGCTGCAATTGAAGAGAATACATCTGAACGGTGCTCATATGCATTTGCAATAATTGCATCACTGTTTACCCGTTTCCCTAATCGATACTTATACCGAAACATTCCTTCTTTCACCACGATAGAAAGAATAACCGCATAAATCGTAATTCCCTTTGGTGGTTCAAGCTCTTGTGTAAAAGCCTTTATAGAAGAAATCGCAATTTCAATCCCTACAATAAATAGCAAAACTGCGACAATAATCGCTGAAATCGATTCCGCTTTTCCATGTCCATAAGGATGATCCTCATCGGGCGGTTGCTTTGCTGCACGTAACCCGAAAAACACAGCTAATGAGCCAATCACATCAGAACCTGAATGAACCGCATCTGCCAAAAGCGCCTTACTGTTCCCAATATATCCAATTACCGCCTTTATAACCGCTAATACAATATTACCAACGATTCCAACAATGGCACCAAACTCCGCCTGTTTAAAACGTTCATCTTTTTCCATAAATGAAATCCCTTCTTTTCTCAAACTACCTTTTTATTGTAATGAAAATAATGGAAGAAGTGTCACTCCCCTCCAGTTTCCCACAATTCGCTCTACTAACCTTTAGCAAAAGTCGCTAAAGGAAGTGTCACTTTATTGTATCCGCAAACGAAAAAAGAGATGCCTCTAAAGAGGCATCATCTTTTTATATGTTTTGTTCTAATTTTTATACTTGTGGTTCAGACACTTCATTTTCTACTTTCTTCGTACCTTTTCCTTTTTTCAATCGGCGATTTTCAAGCATTAGCCAGATTTGAGAAGCAACGAAGATAGAAGAGTACGTACCTACAACTAGTCCAACTGTTAATGCAATTGAGAAGTTTCGCAGTGATTCACTACCGAAGATAAGCAGTGCAATAACAGGGAATAATACAGTTAGAACTGTGTTAATTGAGCGACCAATTGTTTGGCGAATACTTGAGTTTACAATTTCTTCTAAATCTTTCAAGTCGCGAATTCGTTTTTTCTGTTTGTATAGCTCACGGTTTCGGTCAAATGTAACAATCGAGTCATTAATCGAATAACCAATGATTGTTAATACCGCCGCAATAAACGTTAAATCTACTTCCAATTGGAAGATACTGAACACAACAATCATAACGAATGCATCATGTAACAATGCGATTACAGCAGATAACGCATATGTGAAACGGAAACGAATACTTACATATAAAACGATAACCGCTGAGGCAATCATAACTGCGATAAATGCATTTCGTGCAATCTCTTTCCCGATTGTTGGAGAAACTGTACTTATATTTGGATCTGTCCCATATTTATCGTGGAAGAATGTTTTTGCTTTCGAAATTTCATCTTTTGATAAAACGCCTAACGTACGAACAGCAAATCCTTTATTGTCATCTCCAGTTGGTACAATATCTTCTTCTTTTACATCAATTTTTAGCTCTTGTAAATCTTTGTGCACTTGTGAAACACTAATGGCTTGTTTAGATTGCAAGTCAATACGTGTACCACTTTCAAAATCAATTCCAAGATTCAGCTTGAAAATCGGTAATATAATCGCTCCAGCGATTACAACCACAATCGAGAATAAGAAGAACTTATGCCCAATATTCACAAAGTTAATACGATCAAATCTAGTTGGTGCATGCTCTACACCTTTTGACAACGGAAGAATTTCTTTCTGTTTCACACCAAAGTAAGACATTTTCTTATCGAAGTAACGGCTTTTTACAAGTAATCCAAGTAAGAAACGAGTACCGAATACGTTCGTAATAAAACCGACTAAAATACTGACAATTAAACTTGTCGCAAATCCTTTTACAGAGCTATTACCATAAACGAATAACACACCAGCCGCTGCAATTGTTGTAATGTTCGCATCTAAAATCGTTGCTAACGAACGGTGATTACCCGCGCGATATGCAGACATCATGGACTTACCAATTCGTAATTCTTCCTTCAGTCGCTCGTACGTAATAATATTCGCGTCGACCGCGATACCAACCCCGAGCACTAACGCCGCAATCCCCGGTAACGTAAGGACTGCATGCATCCAGTTAAAGACAAGCAATGTTACGAAAATATATAAACCTAACATGATAACTGCTACAAGTCCTGGCAAGCGGTAGAATACAAGCATAAATAAGAAGATTATAGCAATACCGATTACACTAGCGAAAATCGTTTGCTCTAATGCTTGTTGACCAAATTTTGCTCCAACAGATGTTGAATACATTTCTTTTAAATCAACAGGAAGCGCACCAGCGTTTAATAAGTCTGAAAGCTGCTTCGCACTTTCAACTGTAAAGTTTCCTCCAACGATGGATACTTCCGCTTGGTTAAATACTTGGTTTACTGTTGCTGCTGATAAAAATTTCGGATTAGGTTTTGCAGATTCTGCTTTATAAGAATCTTTACCTTCTTCAAAATCAAGCCAAATCACCATTAAATTTGTTGGTGGCGGCATTTTAGATATTTTTTCAGTTACTTCGCGGAATTTTTCAGCACTTTTTAATGTAAGTCCAACGCTTGGTCGACCTTGATCATCAAACGTTTGCTTCGCTCCCCCGCCTTTTAAATCTGTTCCGTCCATGAGAAGGTTATCATTCACATCACGGAATGTTAATTTCGCTTGAGTAGATAAAATTTCACGTGCTTTTTGCTGATCTTTTACTCCAGCAAGCTGTACACGAATTCGATCTTCTCCTTCAATTTGAATGTTCGGCTCACTTACACCGAGAACATTCACACGATTTTCAAGAGCACCTACTGTACTTACAAGTGCGTCTCGATCAATTTTATCACCCTTTTTCGCTGGCTTTACTTCATATAAAATTTCAAAGCCACCACGAAGGTCTAGTCCAAGACTAATTCCTTTTGTTATGTTCTTGCCCGTCGCACCAATAATTCCACCGATTAGTAAAACGATGAGAAAGAACGCGACGATTCTAGTACTACGCTTTGCCATATGTACCTTCTTTCTGCTACTAAAACCATAAACAAATCATATCATTCATTTACGCTAGACAATTTCCTGTAACAATCATTTCTGTTTATTCACAGGCATTCCTCTACATTTATGCGTTTGTCTAGTTAGTAGGCTTCCTTTCTGTGAATTTTTAGCATTTTGTTACTAGTATGCTACTAGTCATATAGGTAAAACCTCAGTTCTACGTCTTAGACGCACAAACACCCTATATCTTACTACAAATTAGTATGACTTCTGCTTTCTACCTCCTTTACTTAAAATCTCTGACATATAACATTCCTCTTTATCAATACCTATCATTATACTGCAAAAGGAAGAACAAACCAATTACAGCCGGTTATTTATTTTCATATTCTTCAAATGACCAAAGTGGTTCTTGATATGCTTCTACTGTTAAGTATGTCATGTACTCATTTGCTGTTAATGTTAGCACATCATTCACAAGCTCATACAATCTAACGTCACTCGCTACCTTTTTCCACTTTTTGCTTTTTAAACATTTCCAAATATCCTCGGTCGTCACTCGGTCATAGCCAATCATTTGAAATTCTTCTACTTTGCTTTCTAAAACGACTTGTAACTGTCCGCGGTAAGCTTCTACCAAATCTTCTTTTTCAATCATACATCACATCTCCTTTTTATTTCAGCACGAAAAGTCGTTTTTCATCCCGCTCTAATGGACAGCAATAACTGCCTTTAAGAGTTTTCATCGCTCTGCCCTTTCCCCTAAAAGTTTTTCTTTATAAGCGCCTCTTCTTAAATGCTTGTCATTCTTGTCTCATACGTGCATATAAATTATTGTAAATCATTCCACTGATTTTGAGAAGGTAGGAGAAGACCATGACGAGACAAAGCTTTTTACGAGGTGCATTTATTTTAATGCTAGCTGGTTTTATTACAAAAATTCTCGGGTTCATAAATCGAATTGTAATGGCACGTATTTTAGGAGAAGAAGGCGTAGGTCTTTATATGATGGCTGTCCCCACCTTTATTTTAGCAATTACGTTAACACAAATCGGGCTTCCTGTTGCCATTGCAAAATTCGTCGCAGAGGCGGAAGCAGTAAATGACAAACAAAAAGTAAAGAAAATATTAACAGTATCATTAGCTGTTACATCTGTTATTAGTATTATCTTAACAATCGCAATCATGCTTCTAACCCCTATTTTAGCTGAAACATTACTAACGGATAAAAGAACGTACTATCCACTAATGGCCATTTTACCTGTCGTTCCTGTTATTGCGGTTTCATCTGTTTTACGTGGTTATTTCCAAGGAAAACAAAATATGAAACCGAGTGCATATGCACAAGTGTTAGAACAAGTTGTCCGCATTACCATTATTGCCATATGTATTCGTCTATTTTTACCTTACGGTGTTGAATACGCCGCTGCAGGCGCAATGCTATCAGCTGTTCTTGGGGAAGTCGCTTCTTTATTATTTTTACTCACTTTATTCCAGCGTGAAAAACATCTTTCCATACGAACTGGTTTTCTAAGCACTGTCAAAGAAAGTAAACACACTTTTCATTCACTTATGGAAATCGCACTTCCAACTACAGGGAGTCGCTTAATTGGATCGGTCTCTTATTTTTTTGAACCAATTGTCGTTATGCAAAGCTTAGCGATAGCTGGTGTCGCTGCCTCAGTTGCTACGCAGCAATACGGCATATTAAATGGCTATGCGTTTCCGCTCTTATCACTACCAGCCTTTATTACATATGCGCTTTCTACAGCACTCGTACCATCCATTAGTGAAGCAATGGCAAAAAAACAGCATCAATTAGTGGAACATCGCTTGCAACAAGCACTTCGTATTTCTTTAATTACTGGAGGCTGGTCAGTCGTTATTCTTTATGTATTTGCCTCACCTGTTTTAACTCTCATGTACGGTTCAGATAGTGCAACTGCATTCATTCAATTACTTGCACCTTGCTTTTTATTTCACTACTTCCAAAGTCCTCTTACATCTGTTTTACAAGCTTTAAACTTAGCACGTGCCGCGATGATGAACACATTTATCGGAGCCATTGTAAAACTGCTCGTTATTTTCGCATTAGCTTCACGTCCGGAATTTCAAATGATGGGGGTTGCACTTGCAATCGCCGCTAATATTGTGACTGTAACGTTCCTTCACTACGCCACAGTCTTAAAAAAAATTACGTTCACGATTTATATAAGAGATTATATTTTCGGTGGAATTGCGATTGCCGTTGCAGGAGCTTTTGGATTCTATCTTCATAAGTATATCGTTTTTTCACATTCACTTGGGATGCAAACATTATGGGAAATCACCTTAACCACTATCCTTTATACACTGCTTCTTCTCATTTTCAAACTCATTCGTAAAGACGAATTACGACGTCTCCCGATCATCAGAAAACTATCATTTTTGAAATAACCATACAAATAAGAAGCTTACTTTTTTAACGGTAAGCTTCTTACTTATCTTTTAAATCCACAAAAAACTCTCCATTTTGAAAGCTACAATATAAAATTTCCGTTACATCTTTATACCCTATGTTTTTTAATTTTCCCACGAGCCATTCATCTGTTTGGTCAATCATCTGTAAATGTGAATGTTGAATTTCTCCATCAATAATAAGAGGAAATGAAAAAACTAACGTATTATCCTTATTTTGTTTATGAAATACAGAAAGTTTTCCTGAAGCTTCTAAAATAGCATATTCGACATCACGGATATCACCAATTCCTCCTTCTCTTAACTGCATTAATAAATCGTCCATGTTATAACGTTGCTTTCGCATTTGTTTCTCATCAATTTTCCCCTTCCGAACAATAATGGCTGGTTCACCATCGATTAAATGTCGTATCCTTCCACTTTTGAGAGAAGCATATGCTAATACAATCTGGATCACTACAATTACTACCATAGGAACAATTTGATCCCACATAGGACGATCAGCATCTATAATCCCTAATACAGCAAGTTCTCCTAACATAATGAAGACAACTAAGTCTAAGATACTTAGTTCTCCGATTTCGCGCTTTCCCATAACACGAAAAATAATTAGCATAATAAAATACAGTAACACTGTTCGTAGAGCAATTCCCCATAGTTCCATCTTTAATCCCCTTTCTACACATTTCTTCTAAGGTGTAGTTTAACCAGTAAAAAAGAAACTAGTCTAACTTACAAGAAATGAAAATATGTTTGTATTAAAAAGGAGGAATGTCCCATGGATGGAACAAAAAAATTATCTACGGCAATCGGCTTTGGCATTATCACTTTATTAATACTTGCCTCTGTTACAAGCATGGTGATTGCGCTTTTATTAAAATTCACAAACATTAATGAAGGAACATTAGCAATCACTCTTTTCATATTTGCGATTCTCTCTACTCTCATCTCTGGTTTTGTCGCTGGTAAAAAGGCACAAGGAAGAGGATGGTTAGTCGGCTTCACAACCGGACTCACCTTTACAATTCTTGTTTTTCTCGTTAGCTACTTAGGCTTCTCACACGCTCTCTCCAACTCACAGCTTCTCTATCAACTTGCGTTAATGGGGGCAAGTACAATTGGTGGTATATTCGGCGTTAACATGACGAAACGCTCGAATTAAAAAAGCCCTGCTATTAAGCTGGGCTTTTGACTATTACTTCTTCACAACTTCACGAATCGCATTGCGATCGAATGTTAAGTGTGAACCACCAGATTTAATTACAATCGTAGTGTCATCTACTGATTCAATTGTACCGTGTAAGCCACCGATTGTTACGATAGCGTCACCTTTTTGTAATTCACTTTGCATTTGAGCTACTGCCTTTTGACGCTTTTGCTGTGGGCGAATTAATAAGAAATAGAAAATCGCAAACATCGCAACAATCATGACAATATTCATCATACCTGGATTCATCTTTTGTTCCTCCTTTTAAATTATGTATTAGAAGTTTTTAGCATTCGGTTTATTAAAGCCATATTGTTCAAAGAACTCTTCACGGAAATCACCAAGACGGTCTTCACGAATGGCTTGTCTCACCTGCTCCATTAAGTTTAACAGAAAATGAAGGTTGTGATAAGACGTTAAACGAATTCCGAACGTTTCATCACATTTCATTAAGTGACGAATGTACGCACGAGAATAATTTTTACATGTGTAGCAATCACAATTTGGATCAAGCGGACCGAAGTCTCTTGCAAACTTCGCGTTTTTCACAACGAGGCGCCCTTGACTTGTCATACACGTACCATTTCGAGCAATACGAGTTGGAAGTACACAGTCAAACATATCAATACCACGAATTGCACCATCAATTAATGAGTCAGGGGATCCTACTCCCATTAAATAACGTGGTTTATTATCTGGAAGAAGCGGTGTTGTAAACTCAAGCACACGGTTCATAATATCCTTCGGTTCCCCAACTGATAACCCACCTACTGCATAACCAGGGAAGTCCATCGAAACAAGGTCTTTCGCACTTTGACGACGAAGCTCTTCAAACTCTCCACCCTGTACAATACCAAATAACCCTTGATCTTGTGGGCGCTCGTGTGCTTTTAAGCAACGCTCTGCCCATCGGCTTGTACGTTCCACAGATTTTTTCATATATTCAAAAGTAGCTGGGAAAGGAGGACACTCATCAAATGCCATCATAATATCTGAACCTAATGCATTTTGAATTTCCATCGCTTTCTCTGGTGATAAAAATAACTTGTCTCCATTTAAGTGATTACGGAAATGAACGCCCTCTTCCTCAATGCGACGGAAGTCACTTAAACTAAATACTTGGAAACCACCAGAATCCGTTAAAATTGCACGATCCCAGTTCATAAATTTATGTAAACCGCCTGCTTCACGTACAATTTCGTGACCTGGACGAAGCCATAAATGATACGTATTACTTAAAATAATGCCTGAATCCATTGCTTTTAGCTCTTCTGGTGACATTGTTTTAACTGTAGCAAGTGTACCAACTGGCATAAATGTCGGTGTATCAAATGAACCGTGCGGTGTATGGACGCGACCTAAACGGGCACCCGTTTGTTTACATGTTTTAATAAATTCATAACGAATTGCTGTCATAGATTTACTCCTTTTTATTTGTTTCTTACTTTAGCATGAGACGCAACGAACATCGCATCACCGAAGCTAAAGAAACGATACTTTTCTTTTACTGCTTCATTGTAAGCCTGAAGGACATTTTCTCTATTTGCAAATGCACTTACAAGCATAATTAATGTTGACTTTGGCAAATGGAAGTTTGTAATTAAACCATCAATTGCTTTAAATTCATAGCCAGGATACATAAAAATATCCGTCCATCCAGAAGCCGCACATAGTTTGCCATCGTGATCTGTAGCAATCGTTTCTAACGTACGCGTTGACGTTGTACCAACTGTAATAATACGACCACCGTTCTCTTTCACACGATTTAACAACTCTGCCGTTTCTTCTGACATATGATAATACTCCGCATGCATATGATGTTCTTCAATTGTATCCGCAGAAACTGGTCTAAATGTACCAAGGCCAACATGAAGTGTAATAAACGCTAATTGAACACCTTTTTGTTTTAATTTTTCTAATAGCTCTTCTGTAAAATGCAGCCCCGCTGTTGGTGCCGCTGCAGAACCGATTTCCTTCGCATATACCGTTTGATAACGATCGCGATTTTCTAGCGTTTCTTTAATATATGGAGGAAGCGGCATTTCTCCAAGTTCATCTAAAATTTCATAAAAGATACCATCATACGAAAACTCAAGCTGACGACCACCTTGATCAGCCGTTCCGATGCAAGTTGCTTTTAGCTTTCCTTCACCAAAAGAAATGACAGTTCCTTCTTTTACACGTTTAGCTGGTTTTACAAGCGTTTCCCACTTATCTCCATCTTCTTGTTTTAAAAGAAGCACTTCAATATGTGCACCTGTGTCTTCTTTCACACCATGCAAACGAGCAGGCATAACTTTCGTTTCATTTAAAACTAAACAATCACCCTCATGTAAATAAGAAAGAATGTCAGTAAAATGCTTATGCTCGATATCACCTGTTTCACGGTCTAACACCATTAATCTTGATGTTTCACGCTCTTCAAGCGGCGTTTGTGCAATGAGTTCTTCTGGTAAATGAAAATCAAACAGATTAATATCCATAACTGTATCCACCTATTTCTATTTAAATCGATTTATTATATACATAATAAAAGATAATACAATACTTAACACAATACATGTAATGATCGGAAAATAAAAGGTAACGTTTCCTTTTTTCACAAAAATATCGCCTGGAAGTCTCCCTATGAACTTCCAAGCTAATCCAACGACAATGAGAAGAATACCAGCTGTAATAAGCAGCTTTGGCATATCCGTCATATTTGTGGCATCTCCATTCCAAAATGTTCATAAGCAAGTGGCGTTACGATTCTTCCCCTCGGCGTTCGTTGTAAAAACCCAATTTGGAGTAAATATGGTTCATACACATCTTCAATCGTATGAGACTCTTCTCCAATTGTCGCCGAAACTGTTTCTAATCCAACTGGACCTCCACGGAACTTTTCAATAATTCCAAGCAGTAACTTATGGTCAATATGATCAAGACCTAGTTTATCTACTTGTAAGAGTTCTAATGCCATTTGTGTAATTTCCATCGCAATCGTTCCATCGCCTCGAACTTGTGCGAAGTCACGTACACGTCTTAGTAAACGGTTTGCGATACGCGGCGTACCGCGTGCACGCCTTGCGATTTCTAAAGCTGCCAAAGAATCTATTTCAACTTCAAAGACTTCCGCTGTACGTTCAACAATTGCCGAAAGTTGGTCTACTGTATAATACTCTAATCGTGATAATACACCAAAACGGTCACGAAGCGGCGCTGATAACGCACCTGCGCGCGTTGTTGCACCAACTAGTGTAAATGGGGGTAAATCAAGACGTACAGAACGCGCCGTTGGACCTTTACCGATGACGATATCAAGACAGAAATCCTCCATTGCCGGGTATAATACTTCTTCAATTGATCGGTGCAGACGATGAATTTCATCAATAAATAATACATCACCAGGTTGAAGCGCCGTTAACACTGCCGCTAAATCCCCTGGACGCTCGATTGCTGGACCTGACGTTGTTCGAATATTAACACCCATTTCATTAGCGATAATATTCGCAAGCGTCGTTTTACCAAGTCCTGGCGGCCCATATAATAGTACGTGATCCAATGTCTCCTCACGCATTTTCGCCGCCTCAATAAACACTTCTAAATTATGCTTTGCCTTATCTTGGCCAATATACTGACGGAGCGTCTGTGGCCGTAACGAATATTCTAAGTCCGCATCTTCATGTGCCGATTCTCCTGAGAGGAGACGTTCGTCCATTCTACTCACCTCTTACCATTTAGTAAAAGACTAAGTGCCTTTTTAATATATTGATCCGTCGTAAGTGATTCTTTTAATAACTCCGGTACAACGCGATTTACTTCTCTTTCTGCATAGCCAAGTGCACGAAGTGCTTCAAGCGCTTCATCAAGCTCAGTTGATGAACCTTTCTTCTCGTCGAAACGTTCTACATCTGAGAATAAATCAACAAATGCATCTGGTACAACATCTGCTAATTTCCCTTTTAAATCCAAAATCATTTGGCGTGCTGTTTTCTTGCCGACACCTGGGAATTTCACTAAGAATTTTTCATCCTCATGTTCAATCGCTTGAACAACCTGTCCTGTTTGACCAGAAGCTAAAATGGCAAGTGCACCTTTTGGTCCGATGCCTGATACACCTAAAAGTTTTGTAAATAATAAACGCTCTTCACGTGTCTTAAATCCGTAAAGCGCCATAATATCTTCTCTCACATAATGATATGTATATACACGAATTTCTTGCTTACTTCTTTGGAATACATACGGATTTGGCGTAAAAATTTGATAGCCAATTCCATTATGATCAAGAACGACATATTCTGGTCCTACATATTCCACGTAACCTGTAACATATTCAAACAAAATACGATCTCTCCCTCTCAAATCATGTATTCCATTTTAACATACTTAACGTTAGAAAAGCGAGACTGCCCCAACAAATGTTCTCCGTTTCATTTTTCCATTTTTTATATATTGACATAACAATATAAAGCAAATTAATATTACAAAGTCGATAATGATTATCAATATTAATTAAAGGGGTTACATCAAAATGAAACGCAATTTATCTATTCTATTTACTCTCATTCTTGTTGTTCTTGCTATTGTTGGTTGCTCCGCTAAAAAAGAAGACACACAAGCAAAAGAACAACCGAAGACAAAAGTTGTAAAACACGCTAAAGGAGAAATCGAGATTCCAACAAATCCAAAGAAAATCGTTGATTTATCTGGATCATCTGAAGAACTATTACTTCTTGGTCATAAACCTGTTGGTACAGCTAACACGTATAAAGATAAAATTCAAGATCATTTGCAAGAAAAACTAAAAGGTGTAAAAGCAGTTGGTTGGTACTGGGCACCTAAAGTTGATTTAGAAGCGGTTACTGCTTTAAAACCAGATTTAATCATTTTAAACAACCGTCAATTGAAAATTTATGATCAATTAGCAAAAGTTGCACCAACAGTTGTCTTAGAAACAAACTTAGAAAACTGGCGCGGTAAATTTAAAGAAGTCGGCAAGCTATTTAACGAAGAGAAAAAAGCAGATAAATGGATTGCAGACTACGATAAAAAAGCAGCTTCCTTATCTAAAAAAATTAAAGAGAAAACAAAAGATGAAAACTTCATGTTCCTTGCTGTAACACCGCAAAACTTCCGTGTATACGGCAGCTTCGGATATGGTGATATTATCTTTAACGACTTAAAACTTCCTGCAACGAAAGGTACAGATTTAAAACAAACGATGGCACAAGTATCATTAGAAGGTCTTGTTGCATTCCAGCCTGATCAAATGTTTGTTGTAAACTTTGGCGGCGAAGCAGATAAAGTGTTTGATGACTACAAAAACAGTGCTGTTTGGAAAGATAACAAAGCTGTAAAAAATAATCATGTTTACGAAGTAAGCAATGAAGTCTTTAACACAAAAGCATTCAATCCAATCGGAAAAGATATGCTAATTGATGAAATTGCAAAACAAATTTTAGATAAGAACAAGTAAGAAAAACAGCAGCAGCTCATCCTGAGCTGCTGCTGTTTTTCTTATTTTGCACTGCATACTGCTTCATTTTCTCAATCGTCTTCACAAAACGCTCTTTTGACTTAATACGAATACCACGTTTCAGCTCTGCCCGTTCATAACTTTCTAGCTTTTTCATATCAATTTGAAAAAATGAATGAATCGCATTATCACTTTTTGGCACACCATTAAAAATTTGCAGTATCCCCTCATTGGAAACACCAAAATACCCACTCGTTTTAAGTAGTGGTGAAATATCATCTACCTTTTTTTGCAATACAATTTGTGTATCATCACGGTCGACAAGTTGCCATTCTTTATACTGCTGAAGAAACTGTTCTAAGTTTGCTACTTTTTCAGTAAAAATTTCCTCACTTACTTCTCCATCTAAATACATACGCTCTAATAGAATCGTAACTTGAGGTTCTTTTTGCGTGACCTCTGGTACAGGAGCCGCAGCAATCACACTTGATTCATGATATAAACAAAACATAGCGATTACGACTTGAACTGCAACCATCATGAATTTCATTTCCGCTCACCTCTTCTAAGCAAAATAAAACTTCTATTTGTAGTTTTTCCCGAAGTAGAAGTTTTATCCATAGGAAGAGTAGATATCATTTATTGAGAATTATAGAATATGCAAACTCTCGAACAAATCGCCATCTTGTACACTAAATAGTATCAGAGGAAATTTCTGATATCACAAATTCCTTTGATCATGTAGAGACATGTTTTTATTTTTACTCGTTTGAACCGTCGCAATATAAACCCCTGCTAGCACAATTACCATTCCAAGTAACTGTTGCCATGTAATTGTTGCTTTGTATAAAACAACTGCAATTAAAGTTGCAACTATAGGTGTAATATTTAAATACATACTTGCTTTACTTGCTCCAATTTCTTCTACACCTTTATTAAATACTATATAGCCAATTAGCGTTCCACACACGACCATATACAACATCTCAAGCCATCCTTGTATAGAGAGCGCCGGAACTTTCTCCCATCCTCCCTCAAAAACAGAAAGACCTGCTAGAAAAACAGCTCCTATTACAGTCATACCCATAGTCGTCAACAAAGGCGAAACACCTTTCATCACTGCCTTTCCAGTTAAGCTGTATAACACTCCACAAGCTAATGCAGCTATAAACAATAGATCTCCTTTATTAAACGACAAAGATATAAGTGTATGTAATGAGCCTTTCGTAATAACAATAATGACACCTATAAGAGATAAGATTAAACTTATTGCTATTTTCACACTCCATGTTTCTTTAAAAAACAAAATCGCTCCCATTGTAACAAACACTGGCATTGTGGCAATAATTAATGAGCCGTTCATCGTAGAAGTATAATGAAGTCCCATAAAGAAAAATGCATTATATCCAAAAATACCAGTTAAGGATACAAATAATAAACCTTTCCAGTTTCTACTTAACACGCTCATATTCCACTCAGATTTAACTAGAACAATCGCCACTAAAATAACTCCAGCTAATGCAAAACGAATTGTCGCTGCAACGAGCGGAGGAATTTCTGTAATAACATGCTCTGCCGTTGCAAAAGAGCCACCCCAAAACAAAGGAACGAGTAACATTAATACATACATACGGTTTTTACTGTTCACCTTTATTGCTCCTTTCCACCAAAAACAAGTTCAAATGTTTAAACTTGTAAACTTAAAGACTAAAAAAAATTAGTAGTTTGATTCTACTGCTACAATCAAATCCTTAATTTGCTTTAAAAATTCTCGTACACTTATAGCATAAAATATCTCTTTTCCATTTCGATCAGCTGTAATTAATTCCGCCTGTTTTAAAATTTTTAAATGATGAGAAACAGCAGGCCTTGAAATGCCCATTCTATCTGTTATTTGAGTTACATTCAGACTTTTATTTTCAAGTAACATCATAATAATTTGTTGACGATTTATATCTCCCAAAGCCTGAAATATAGGTGTTGTTAATTTAAATTTCTCCAAAACAACCTCTGTATTTTTACATTCAAAATGTTTCATATTCTTTTCATCCTTACCATTTCATATAGTCACTATATTGTGTAATATATTACCATTTATATTTTAATCTTATTGAAGGGATTTGTAAATAAATTAATCTAATGTTCTGATATTTAAACCCACAAAAAAGTGAAGTTGGGCGACAATTCTCTTATGCCTAACTTCACTTAACCTTTATATAATAAGAAAGACGCCTGTCATGCAGGCGTCTTGATGCGTTTACGGCGAGAGACCAGGCGGCCACATCCGCGTGTTTAGCACTTAAGCATATCTCTCGTCTTACGTAAATTAGCTCATCGCTTTGCTAATATAACATTAATATAACAAGAAAGCAAGGTACTCATAGAAATATTTTATTACCTTTTTACACCAGTATTTATTCCTACAGCCACTTTTCTGAATTCAAACTAGAAAGGTGGCTTTTATTTATTATGTATTCCACCACAAAAGCAAATTATAAATTGATTAATGTAATATATATGTTACAATTAATGTGGATATAATGAAAAATCTGGTAAACAGGGGTGAGTCTATTGAAAAAAATAAAAGACGAACGTTTAATCCTCCAAAATTTGAAAAACATTCGAATCGCATTTCTCTTTCAAACACTTGGTACGATAGGTATTTTAGGATATATTGGCTTTAATGAAGGCATAGATCAAATTACACAATCTCCATTATGGTTATTATTGATGCTAACGAGTATACTTCTCACCTATTTACAAATGGGAATCTCTATTGATGCAGAAGAAAATGAAAAAGGAATGAAAACAACTCCTTATTATAAACTTGTTTTACGCTCTGCTATCGTAGGAATCATTTTTGCTATGATTTATGTTATTTTCGGTCCTGAAAAACCGATATGGGAAGCCATTCTTATGGGAAGTATTCTCTTCTTATGCTTTTTAGCTTCTTATTCTGTTAGTTACTTTATCAAGAAAAAACGGATGCAGGATATGGAGGAATAATCTTCTTCACCGCCGCTTTATTATTTACGAAAATAAAAAGGGAAAGGCATAGACCTTTCCCTTTTTTTCGTTATCGTACTGTACCAGTAAGACCAGCACGAATGTCTCGGAATAGGTCTGTTATATCACGATTTAAATCGTTTGTAACTGTTCCATTACGCAGACGTGTATTCATTGCATCAACACGATCAAACATGTCATTTTTAACGGTTACATAGACATTACGGTTTCTTACGTCTTGAGCAACCGCTTGACGAATTTCATTTGTCATTGCTGTTTCATTTGTTACTGCGCCACGTGGTTTTACCGCAATTACTACGTCATCTCCGCGTACAACAGTAGAAACACGCTCTACATTATTCATACGCTTAACACGATTTGTAATTCTTTCTGCTGTTCTACCATCGTTGTTAATGTATGAATTATTCATTGTAATGTTGCGAGTTGGATAAGGATTTGCAATTTGACCATGGTAATTTACATCACGGTAATAATTATATCCAACATCATCACGACGGTCGTAAACATTATTATTCATTCGGTTACCATTACGATATGTTACATAATCAGTATATCGATCGGTACGCGTCACATTATTTCTATATGGACGTATATCATCATACGATGTACGCTCATAATTGTAAGTTGCATTACGATCATCCATCGCATTATTATTATCAGGTGTACCACATGCAGCTAACGCACTGGTAACTAACAAAGAAGCGGCAATAATTTTAATCTTTTTACTCAATATAAAAACCCCCCTTGTTAGGTTGAACTTCTCTCTCGAAAAGCTCCCTCTTATAATGAGTAACAAAGGAGGTTTTTACACTTGTTAATATTTCACTAGGAATTTTCTAACACTACCTCGTTATCGTTAGCACAACTCTTTCTATTCCTCATCTTCTGCAAGTGGTTCTCCAAAAATTCCTGGCGGATCTTGCTGATAATTCACCGCACCCGGCTGCGGTGCATATGCAACTTGGGCTGTTGGATAATATGGCCCACCTGGCTGTGGACTATATAGATTTCTTTCCTCACCACATCCACAATCTTCTTCTGCTGGCATCATTGGCGGAATGTTATTATCTGTAGGTGGTTGATATGGCATTGAAGTATGTTGCATTGGCATTTGGTGCGGTACCATTGGTACACCTTGTGTATACGGCATTTGATAATACGGATTTTGCTGTTGTTGATATGGCATTTGATAATATGGATATTGTTGTGGCATCATTGGCAATGGTTGATTATTATTCAGCATCGGCATCATATTTGGCATTTGGTTATTATCCATCATCGGCATCATATTCGGCATTTGGTTATTATCCATCATTGGCATCATATTCGGCATTTGGTTATTATCCATCATCGGCATCATATTCGGCATTTGGTTATTATCCATCATCGGCATTATATTTGGCATTTGGTTATTATCCATCATCGGCATCATATTCGGCATTTGATCATTATCCATCATTGGCATTATATTCGGCATTTGATCATTATCCATCATTGGCATCATATTCGGCATTTGGTTATTATTCATCATCGGCATTATATTTGGCATTTGGTTATTATCCATCATCGGCATCATATTCGGCATTTGATCATTATCCATCATTGGCATTATATTCGGCATTTGGTTATTATCCATCATTGGCATTATATTCGGCATTTGGTTATTATCCATCATTGGCATCATATTCGGCATTTGGTTATTATCCATCATCGGCATTATATTTGGCATTTGGTTATTATCCATCATTGGCATTATATTTGGCATTTGGTTATTATCCATCATTGGCATCATATTCGGCATTTGATCATTATCCATCATTGGCATTATATTTGGCATTTGGTTATTATCCATCATTGGCATCATATTCGGCATTTGATCATTAT
>NZ_JAGDQK010000050.1:0-38586 GCF_017498755.1 Bacillus sp. XF8
GCTCCGATTGAATATCGAATCTCGATGGCTGCATAGTCTTTTTTTACAGCTGTCTACTTGACGGGGGTAAGACCAACAAGTCTGTCCAAAATCAATTGAAGTTCATTCATCAACTATTTGGAATTTCTGTATAAGAACAGATTCCATTAGGAATCTATACATCTATTTCAATAAATGCAATCTTTGCACCAAAACCACTGAAGGAACTTTCCATTCACATAATCAGTGTTATTGGTTGTTAATCAAAAAGCTGTTGATCTTCTTGAATAAATAGAAAATACTTTTATTTTTCTTTTATTTACTTTAATATCAATAAGGGCACCAAAAAAATAGATAGAGGTGCTAAAATGTACGGTATTATTAATTATGAAGTGTTTTTACTAACAGGGGTTTTATTAAATCTAATTCCTGGCGCAGACACCATGTATATTGTGGGGAGAAGTATTTCACAAGGCAGAAAAGCAGGTGTGTATTCTGTTTTGGGTATTATTACTGGTTCTTTAGTTCATACGTTATTCGTTGCTTTTGGTTTATCTATTATACTTACAAAATCCGTTTTATTATTTAACACCATTAAGGTTATAGGTGTTATCTATCTTGTATATCTAGGGATTAAAATGATACTTGATAAGACAAATGTAGCTTTCCAAGCTTCATCCAATAAATTGAACATTAGAAAGATATATTTACAAGGACTTTTAACAAGTCTTACGAATCCAAAAGTCTCTTTATTCTTTATTGCGTTTCTTCCGCAATTTATAGATACAAAAGCTTCAGGTCCTATGCCTTTTATCATTTTAGGACTTACTTTTACAGCAACTGGACTATTGTGGTGTTTATTTGTTGCTTATTTCTCTTCGTATGTCACAAAAAAATTAAGAGGAAACCAAAAGGTAGGAATGATTCTAAATAAGGTAACAGGAATGATTTTTATTGGTATGGGGTTAAAGTTGCTTCAAACGAAAGCCCCTCAATAAACCTGAATAACATAACAATGCCCCCTTTTAAGAAATGTTATCTTGGGTTTAAGCTAATTTCTATATACTAAAAAGCCCCTTCAAAATAAAGTGAACCCCATTAATGGGACATGAAAAAAACACCTCCTTAATTCGCATACTAAATGCGAATTAAATGGAGGTGTTTTTCATTTGAAGAAAAGAGTTCATTATCCAGAAGGGGTACCGCCACATCGCCATCAAGTTAAAATTTTATAATGCCCCCAAAACGAAAATTTTGTATCTTTTATATCAATAAGTCTCATTTTTATTTAATGAGAATGCAGGGATACTCTATTTGTAATATTACCGCAACGATTGTAATGATTATTATGAAAATTAAAAATCGAATTCTGATTCTAAGGGTATTTCCAGTTGTTTGATTGGATTTTGAGAAAGAGTAAGGTAAATACTTTTAAAACAATATAAAACGAAAATTAGATACCTTTATGCATGTTAAATTAGCATAAATAAGAATACACAGGGAGTTTCAACTCGTTTGAATTTAAAGTGTTTTTAACTCCGCTGAAACATGAATCATTCTAATTATTAGTAAAATTAGAATGTAAGATTCAAGCGGAAAGAAGGGGTTAATGTGAAAGAAACAATTAGTAGTTATGAAGATTTATTGAATATGTTAGACTCATTATTGCGCGAACCAACTCAATTCTGGGATGATTTTTATTCTAATCGTGAAAAAGAGATTCCCTTTTTCACGATTAAACCGGATGAGAACTTAGTTAGTTATTTTGAAAAAAAATTACTTAATCCAGGAAAAGTTCTTGAGCTTGGATGCGGTCCAGGCAGGAATGCAATTTACTTTGCTGAAAACGGATGCTTAGTTGATGCAGTAGATTTATCACAGGAATCAATTCAATGGGCAACAGAACGAGCAAAAGAAAAAAATGTAAATGTGAATTTTATTCATGACAATATATTTGATCTACAAATTGAAGAAGGTACATACGATATTGTGTATGATTCAGGATGTTTTCATCATATTGCTCCACACAGAAGAATGAGTTACATAAACTTAGTAAAAAAGGCTTTAAAACCAGGTGGTTATTTTGCAATCACTTGTTTTGTTCAAGGTGGAGAATTAGGTGGGGCAGACATAACAGATTGGGAAGTATACAGACTATGGAGTCTTAAAGGAGGACTAGGCTTTACAGATGAAAAGTTAAGAACTATCTTTAAAGACTTCACTGAGATAGAAATACGTAGGATGAAGGGAATTAAACAATCAAATGAAGTATTTGGTGTGCCTGCGTTATGGACAGCCTTATTTAGGAACAACCTTACTGAGTAGTAAAAAGAATGATGTTTTCTTAAACGAATTATATATATTTCTGTTAGTAAAGACTATGTGAACGAAAAAAATCTTCAAAATACATTAAATATTGATGAAATAGTACATCATTGCTATCAAGATGAGATGAATTTGTATTTAAATAATAAAAAATACGCTATTCTTTCTGTAGAATCATAGGAAAGGATGGCGTTTGTTTATGTCTATTTCTGTATCTGATGAATTACAACTATTTGCTCAAGAAATTCAAAGTTTCTTATCCCTAAATATCTTACGAAATCTTGCTAGAGATGTTGGTTTTGTACAACGAACCAGTAAGTACCAAGCAAAAGATTTAATCGCTTTATGTGTATGGATGAGTCAAAATGTCGCTACGACTTCTTTAACTCAGTTATCTAGCTGTTTAGAAGCATCAACAGAAGTGCTCATCAGTCCTGAGGGACTGAATCAACGATTTAATAAAGCAGCCGTCCAATTTTTACAACACATATTAACCGAACTATTAAACCAAAAATCGGCTTCATCTATACCAATTTCTTCTCCATATACTTCTGTTTTCAAGCGTATGCGTATTTTAGATTCAACTGCATTTCAACTTCCAGATTCCTTTTCATCCGTTTATCCAGGTGCAGGAGGATGTAGTCATACAGCGGGATTAAAGATTCAGCTTGAGTATGATTTATTAAGTGGACAGTTCCTTCATATTCATACAGGTCCAGGTAAACAACATGATCGAACCTACGGTTCCCTGTGTGTCCCAACTGTAACAGCGAATGATTTATGTATCCGAGATTTAGGTTATTTTCATTTGAAAGATCTCCAGCATATACAAGATAAAAAGGCTTACTATATCTCACGTATCAAATCGAATACACGTATGTATCAAAAAAATCCTACCCCTAATCATTTTCAAGATGGAAGAATCAAGAAAAGTACAGAGTATATACAGATAGATATGGAGATCTTAATGAACTCTCTTCAACCAGGACAAACATGTGAAATATCCGATGCTTATGTAGGAACGACTGATAAAGTATCAACTCGTGTGATTGTTCATCGACTAACAAAAGAACAACAACAAAAACGATTACAAGATCAAGCTGTAAGAGAAAAAAAGAAAGGAATGAAGTACTCTCCTCGTAGTAAACGACTCAGTGGTATTAATGTATATATAACAAACACTCCTATAGATATTATTCCGATGGAACAGGTGCATGACTGGTATTCTTTGCGTTGGTAAATCGAAATTTTATTTAAAACGTGGAAGTCATTCTTTCACATTCATCATTGTAAAAAGATAAAACCAGAACGATTGGAGTGCCATTTATATAGTCAATTAATTGCTATTCTACTCTGTTCTTCTATCATGTTTCAAATGCGTCAATTACTCCTCATGAAGAAAAAACGAGAGCTTAGTGAATATAAAGCAATATATATGATTAAGGACTATTTTCTCCTTCTGTTTCAAACTATTCCAAAAGATATCCAAGAGCTATCAAAAGTGCTACTTCGCCTGTTCAACCTCCTACAGCAAAACGGGCGAAAATCTCATCGGTACAAGAAGAAAACAGTCTTTGATATATTAGGTGTCGTTTACAGTTGTACCATTTCGGACAATCAAGCGGCTTAATTCAAAAAAATGAAACCCGTTAGGGTTTATTTCGTATGCAAATCTTTAAATTTCCTATACGTACCCTTTAGAAAAAAGAAACAACATCTACTATAATTGACGCTGTATGAGCTTAGCTTGATAGTGATGTGGCGGTACCCCTGAGATAATTAAAATAGCAACCGTCCATTTTTTCAAATTCATGAAAGTTCATACTATATATAGAATGTAAGGGTAGGATTTTACATTCTATCTTTTTATCTTTCCCAAATAACCCTCTTACATAATCGCTTGCTATATATTTTAAACAGATGGTTAAGTCTTGATTGAGATATTTATAAAATTGCAGCTGTCGTTTAATATACTCTTGTTGTTTGAGACTGAAATTTTTGATCATATCAATTACGGTTTTAGTTTCAAAGAAAAAATATTTCTCGTTAGCTTCAATGATAAAAACATCATTTTCAATTGAGTTTGTACTGAAAAAATTTTCGAAGAATAGGGTAAGTGTTTTAACTTTAGTAATTACATTCATATGTATTTCTCCTTGTATAGTAAGTGTATGGATTAATTTAAGAAAGTAAAGTTTCAATTATTTGTGCTACCTTTGAATTACATATATGATAAGCCGTTTCTTTTACCCGTTAAAACTTTCCTTTTTGTGTTGTGAAACTGTGGATTGTGGTATTTGTAAGATGTTCACTATTTCGTTTACATTAAACTTTTTATTAACTTGAATGCGTGATAAATTTGCCGATGCTTTTAGTAGTTCAATACTTTCTTCAATTTTTAATTCTTGTTTTGATTGTAAGTTATTCATTGTTTATGTCTCCTTATATAGTTGTTATTTATTATTGGCTATCCTAGTATGTATAGAGCGTATAAAATTAAGCCAATGGCCATTCTAACTCTAGGTTGCATCGACTCTCCATGAGTCATTTATTGATTTACTTCTAATTGAGGCCCATATTGATACACCCTGTGCGTAATTGCTGTATGAGCGATTGAATTACATAAGTTTTATATTTTTTGCACCAGAAAATCCTTTCTGCTCAGTTATAAGTAATTGTAACGAAGGGTTTATTTGATACATAATATATTAATTTTTTTTATCCTAAAAGATTTTGACGTATCGAAGAAGGCGTAAAAGGAGACCCTAACATAATACTTTTTTAGCTGTAAAGAGTTTGTGCTATTGTGACTTTATATAAATTCTCGGCACACGCTTTCCAATCAAACAAACCACTTCGTAATTAATAGTCCCTATCAACCTTGCAATCTCGTCTACAGATTGAAACGAAGAGCCATTATATCCAAAAATAGTTACTTCATCACCAACACGGCAGTCCTTAATATCCGTCACTTCAATCATCGACTGATCCATGCACACACGCCCGACAATAGGGGATAACTGCTCATGTGTTAGAACCATTCCCTGGTTGGAAAGCAGGCGTGAAAGACCATCCGCATAACCGAGTGGAAGTGTTGCGATAAGACTTTCTTTTTCGGGTTTATACGTCCAACCGTAGCTGATTGACTGAAAGGCAGGAATAGTTTTCAGAGCTACGATTTTCGTTTTGAAATTTATAGCTTGCTTGAGTTTGATAGAATGCCCTTTAAATGTCTCATTAGGGTATAAGCCATATAAAGCAATACCGATTCGTACCATATCCAGATGCATTTCAGGAAAATTCATTGTGCCAGCACTGTTGCAACAATGCCTGATTGGCACATGAATATTGTGTGTTTTCAAAGATTCAATTACAGCCAAAAAGCGCTGAAACTGCATGTGTGTATAGGTAGGGTCTTTACTGTCCGCATTGGCAAAGTGCGTGAATATGCCCTCGAGATATACAGAGGGAGCGGCAACCGCCTTTTGTGCAAGTTCCAAAGCTTCTTCCGCAGAAGTAATTCCAATTCTGGACATGCCTGTATCAATTTTTAAATGAATGGAATCTGTTTTTTGTAATACAGAAGATTGGATGATAATTTCATCCAATACTTCGTGAGAGAATACGGTTAGCGTAATGTCTTTCGAAACAGCTTTTTTAACTGAGCGTACTGGTGTATACCCTAGAACAAGAATCGGATGAGAGATACCTGCATTCCGCAACTGCAGAGCCTCATCTAAAAGAGCAACAGCCAAATAATTCGCCCCTGCTTGTATGAGAAACTTTGCAATTTCAACTGCACCATGTCCGTAACCGTCCGCTTTAACGACAGCCATAATTTTTGTTTGTTCCTTTACATATCTTCTGAATTGCAAAAAATTATGATGAATGTTGTCCATTAAAATTTCTACCCATGTGTCACGATAACTGTTCTGTTTCATGTCCCCGTCCCCTTTATATGAAAAAAACTCAAAATCTGCTCTAAAGGGGAGAGTGCTTCACAAATGAGATAATTCCTGCATGCGTAAGCGCAACACGATTTTCGTTGTTTTTTAATTCCTTCGTTACCCTGATAATCATTAGATTTTCTCCCACTTAATAGCCTTTGATTTATTTTGTTATAATCTGAGTATAGAGTGTTCAAAATGTTTTTTCATCGTTCAGAACAGGGAAAAACACATCATCATTTTGTGGAATCCCACAAAAAGGGGGCACCATATCAAGAAAAAAAATGGTCCCTTTATACACGCCCGTTCCCTATTCTTATTGGCGAAGAAATTTTGACAGTTAAATTTTTTAATTAGCAGTGACTCATTTAGGCATCCAAATAAGGCAAGTAAAATATTTTAATAACATTGTGGAACAAGACAAACGGTTTATTAAAAGACGAGCTCGTTCTATGTTAGGATTAAAGTCATTTAAAACAGCAATCTCTATATTGGTTGGTATTGAAGCCTCGCATATGATGAAAAAAGGATAACTTGTTTTACTGGACAATTCCTTATACTATAAGTTAAAAATAAAAAGATAAAAAGGAGCACACATATTAGCATGCTCTTTAAAAAATGATTTTGAAAATTCTTCCCTTCAATAACATATGATTGTCTCGCTTAAATGTGACAAGATATTTAACAAAAACGCTATTTGTGCGACACGTTTCCTTATAAGTGTGCAATCACGAAATGGGAGGGTTATCAATTTGATGACAACAACTGATTGACTGAAAATAGGAATGAAAGCCGTCAGGTTGAGCTGAAACTACTTGTCTAATACTCCTACATGCAAGGCGTGATAGTAGTCACAAATTGTATGAAGCTAGGTGAAGTCGGCTGAACAAAACCTAAGTGAGAAATCATATGGTAATGGATAGGTCGGGATGCTACAAAATATCTATGGTGAGAATGTCCGACAAAGGACTGACGAACTTGCGAATGTACGGGTCTAAACGTTTAATACATTAGAAATGTGTATGTCGTTAATGACGACGATATCTACCGAAAAGTAAGAGTAAATAGTATGAAATTCGGAACATCTAACGATGAGGATGTAAAGATAACAGGATCAAAGTAAGCACCTAAGGATATATGTATAGCTAAGTCAATCGGAACGTGGTAAGCAAGAAACTGTCACTAACGCCTACTAACAGACAGGTGCATATAAGGTTCTAACGAACCGAAATTGCTTTATTCTTGTGAAGGTGGGGACACAGTACCGACGAAGCATGTAACAAATGTGGAGGGATAGTCCCTAGTCTTGTTCTTTGAAAACTAAATCAACTAGATGTAACTCACAGGATCGAGTAAGATGATGGGACCTTTCGTAAGAAAGGGGAATTAATACATCGGTGAGTACAACATTGGTTGTAATCTAGTTGCTTTAGTATAAAAGGAGAGATGAACATTGGAATATTTCATAGGTGGCTGTATAGGGTTCTCTTTAGGAATAGTATTTCTAGAATGGGTTAATAGTCATAATTAGTTCAATTAGGGCTATAGTACATAAAACTAATAACTTCTGAACAAACTAATAAAATGTTTTGGAGGTGAGTTTTTATGGATAAAAAAGACTTTCAAAAAGTTTATAATGATTACTTACAACAAGGGAAAGATCAAGCTCAATTGGAAGTAGTTGAGGAAGTCGGTTCAGGAGTAGAACAAATTGTTGCAGTTCGTAAAAATGATGACGATGATATTATTGCTTTTAAAACAAGTAGTGGAAGAGAATTAGATTATATTACTGCTCTTGATGAAGCAAAATCAGGGAAGTTAGCTCATGTGGACGTATTTCATAAGTATGGCAGGGATATTATACGTAGTGAACCTGATGGTATTAAAGAAAATAACTTAGATAACTTACCTTCTTTTTAAACGGGTAAACCTCAAGAAGAGAATGTTAATTTGGATATTCTCTTCTTTGCGAATTAATTTTGCTTCTAAGCAGTTGTTTGGTACGAAAGGGAATGAAGAAATTTTAATCGTTTCCTAAATGCCATTTTAGATTTATTAGCAATATTGGAAAACAGAACGCAAGTGAATATAGAAATTCAGCTTCGAGATTGGTCGAATTTAGATAGACTGCAAGATTAACTATTTGTAGTAGAGGAAGGTATCCTAAGAGGATGCTTTTTATTTTGTACAAAAAAGAACTTGCACAGCTGCAGATTCTTTCGATAATGACTTATGTACGTAAGACCTGAAGCTTATAATACAATGCTTCAAAAATGAATTCAAATATAAAAAGAACCCACTAGAGAATGGGCTCTTTTCCGACAAATGAGTAATCTAGCTAAACACATATAAGTAAAGATTTATTTATTATACATTCGAATATTAAGAAATAAATATATTATATATTGTATAAGTTACCGTGAGGTGGTGAATATAGCTAGAAAAAGAAGTTAAGATAGATTTTGGTTATATGTTTGATCATATATTTTCTATGTCTTTTGAGTATGGAAGAAAGTTTTGCTCTTTTAACCAAAAACGGTCGTTTATGATTAATGAATAACTACTCACAGCTTTTTATGTGATACCTATTTTTTGAGATGGAATAAAAGATAGAACAGCTATATCATGATCGTAGGTACATAGGATAATATGGTGCAAATATCTAATGAAAATTTCATTATGTAAATGAGAACTTCGGTTTTCATTTTTGAAGAGATTGCATTTTTTTGATTCTTTTGGTTCCCAAAATACTACTAATAATTGCAATCAATGTGCTTGAAGAAATAAAATTAATTATCCAATAGATCCCTGTTCCAGTGATTAAATCAATGATTAAAAACTTTTTAATAGTTGAGCCTTGTATAGTATGAAAAACAATTTGATTGTTTTTTTCTTTCTTCAATATTGTCACGTCCCTTATCTTTTTATAAAAGAATATGACAAGGTAAACTTGTTCTATTCTTTTTGTCTCACGAAATTAATAAGGAATCATAAAAAAAGCAGCTAGCCAAAAGCTAACCAATGAAAAAAGACCACTTCTATTATAAAAAGAAAAACGTGGTTCGATTAATTGCTACTTCATTGGGGATGATTTGTATCTATATTATAAAGATGAAAAAGGGGCAGTTTTAATCAACTGCCCTTTTTAACTTGAAATAATAGCTATAACAACAATTAAGTTATGTAATAAATGAATCCCAAAAACAATCCCAAAAGCAGATATTGTTGTCTTAACTTTTTCATTCTTCTTTCGATATACCCAAAAAGCATAGTTATATAAAAGTCCAATTACTGCTGTGGCAACAACATAGGTAATCCCATTTAGATGACTTAACCCAAATATAATAGATGCTATTAAAATGATAAGATAAGACCGATCTTTAATAAAAGGAATACAACTTAATACCCAAAATAAAAATACCTGAAAAATTAATGTTTCATATATAGGTGCTGCAAATACACCTAATAAAACCTGTATAATAACGGACTCTTCTTTTATTGGATGTTGTTTGATTTCTGGTAGGAATAAATCTAATGGTATAACAAATAAAAAAGTTCCTAGTACTATAAGTAATACAAACCAAGTTTTAGGTAAAGCAAACATA
This sequence comes from Bacillus sp. XF8, assembly GCF_017498755.1. NCBI lineage: Bacteria > Bacillati > Bacillota > Bacilli > Caryophanales > Bacillaceae > Bacillus > Bacillus sp. XF8. Next base: position 9,857 of record NZ_JAGDQK010000050.1, read on the forward strand.
AATCTATTTAATTTCGCTAACATATGTTTATTTCCTTTCAAACTCTCAGAATCTATATAATTTAATTATAAGATATAACTATTCAAATAAGATACATATATTATTCAAAAAGAAAAAATATATTGGACTGGAAATAATTATGTTGTGGAAAAAGTCGACAAAATACCGACAAAAAAGGAGCGGGATAGGCGGTAAGAACCCGCAATGTTGTAGAAAAGAAAAAGAAATTAAGAAATGTAGTAAATGTTATGGTGACACAATAGAGGAATTAAGTAGGGGGAACATTAGTTTCTTCTATTGTCAATATGTAGGTAAAACATGGCGATGGAAGGGAAGAATTTATAGGAATTAAATATTACTCAGACCGAGGTCTAAGTAATCCTCTTCATTAAAATTGTTAGACATCTACAGATATTAAATAAGATTACTCTATTTAGAGAGAAATCTTTCAAAAAGGTCATAATAAGAAGAAAAGACAGAAACAGATTTAATTAAAATTGTTTTTTTCATACATACATTTTTTATTAACAAAAATTTAGAAAAACTTAAGAAGGTGAATACATTGCTTAAACTTTCAAAGGTACAATTTATGTTATTAGTAACAGTTTTAAGTACTTATGTAAGCTTTTGCTTTTTGTTTTTATTTATTTTTCCTAATTATTATTTTGTATCAGATTTTAACACAAGAGTATCATCTTTAATTATTGAAACTATTGTATTTACATCATTGCTTTACTCTATATTATCAAGACAAATTAACATAGGAGTTTTCTGGATATGCATTACCATTGCAATAGGTTGTTTCTTGATAGGAAATTTCATATCTGCTTTCCAAGTACTTAATATAGAATTACCTATACAAAACTTTAATATCTCTGATGTGTTTTTGTTGTTTTTTTTATTCTTCTTTCTTTTTGCTTTCTTTTATAAAATTATAAAGGAGTGTAATAAGTGGGAAAAAGCTTATTTACTTTGTGATATATGTATTGTTGTTACTGCTATTTTTACATTAGAGTGGTACATATTTAATGAACCTACCGTCAATATTTTGTTCTTGTCAATTGGAGATGTATTTCTTTCATTTATTTTTCCAATTATAGATTTATTACTTCTTTTACTAGGAGTAAGTCTTATATTTCGACCGGCTATTTTTAATGCAAAAAGCAAATTATATATTTTTATCATTATATTAGTTGGGTTGGCTATTACGGATTATTTATATTTTTATTTACAAGATGATCTATCAAACCGATCAGTCATACTGTTGAGGTGTTTGTATAGAGTTCTACTTTTATTAATTGCTATTGCTGCTACTATACCAACAGATGCATCTCCAAGAAGCGATTATTTTACTATAAATCCCGTATTCGGAAAAAAACTTCTCGTAATATTTCCTTATCTCGCAGTTACAATTTTAATTGGATTTACTTTTAAAGAACAAACGGCTTCGGCAACACTTATTACTGGGAATTGTATTGCGTTTATTTTTGTGCTTATTCGTCATACCATCGTACGAATGCAAAACAAAGAGCTAACCAAAAGACTAAAAATGTTTAATAATCAATTAGAACAGAAAATAGCTCTAAGAACTGCAGATTTAATCATTAAATCGAATGATCTTGTACAAAATCAACAAAAGTTTAAGTCTTTATACGAATATCATCCGGATCCTATTTTTACTATTGATTTAGATAGCATAGTATTAAATGTAAACCAAGCTGGAAGTGTTTTATTAGGAAATCCCACTGAAGAATTAATAGGTAAAGATTGTTTCTCAATTTTTTTAGAAGAAGATAGATATGAATTAGAAACAGCACTAAGGCAAGTTAAGAGCAGTTATTCGACCTCATTACAACTACGTGTAAAATATGATAATGATAAGAATGTGAATTTTTGGTATGTCACCATTGTTCCTATCATGATAGAAGGGCAAACTTTTGGTAGTTATGTAATGGTAAAAGATATTACTAAAATGAAGCAACAACAGGCAGAGATAAACTATTTAGCATTTCACGATACTGTTACCAAGATTGGAAATCGAATATTCTTTCAAAAAGAGTTGGAAAAATCAATCGAGTATGCACATGCTTCACACAGTAAATTCGGACTGATATATATAGATTTAAATCGTTTTAAAAATATTAATGATACATTTGGACATTCAATTGGGGACCGTGTTTTAAAAGAAGTTGCCAAACGTTTCAGGACGTGTCTTTCACCAGTTACTTCTCTAGCAAGAATTGGGGGAGATGAATTCGCAATTTTAGTCCACAATTATACAGAGCAACAGCTATTAGATTTGTGTAATAATTTATTTAGCATAACTGAAGAACCTTTTGTAGTAAATAAACATAGCTTTTACTTATCACTTAGTATAGGAATAGCAGTTTATCCGTTTGGAGGAACAAATGCCACTATGCTTTTACAACATGCTGATATTGCCATGTATGATGCAAAGAAAAAAGGAAACAATGCTGTTTGCATCTATGATGAAGCATTATCTAAAAAAATAACAAGACGCTTAAGATTAGAACAAGATTTACAAAAGGCCTTAGAAAATAATGAGTTATTCTTATTATACCAACCGCAAGTTGATAGTAAGACAGGCAAGGTTATTGGTGCAGAGGCGTTACTCCGTTGGCAACATCCAGAGTTAGGGCTTATTTCACCTTATGAGTTTATACCTATAGCAGAAGAAACTGCACAAATTATTCCAATTGGAAAATGGACTTTAAAGAGAGCTTGTCAACAATTGAAACATTGGCATTCTGTGGGATATTCAAATCTAAAAATGGGCATAAATTTATCAGCTATAGAATTTGAGCAGAAGGATTTTGTTCAAACGATTATATCTACCATTGAAACAATAGGATTACCGGCTAGTTCTATTGATTTGGAATTAACTGAGCGGATTGCAATGGAAGATGAAAGAGAGACGCTATCTAAGCTAAAAGTATTAAAATCATACGGTATACAGTTATCAATTGATGATTTCGGCACAGGATATTCTTCATTAGCATACCTTCCTTTATATCCAATTGATACCTTGAAAATACCAAGAGAATTTGTTAATAGGATCGGAATTTCTAGTGATGGAAATGAGATTGTTAATACCATTATTACACTAGCTCATACTTTAAAAATGAAAGTGATTGCAGAAGGGGTAGAAAGGGAGGAACAATTAACAGTTTTACAAAGTAATGAATGCTATTTAATTCAAGGTTATTACTACAGTAAACCTCTAAATGAAAGTGAATTCATCAATTTTTTAAACAGAAATGTATAATTAATATACATTTCTGTATTCTTTGAGGGAAAAATGTAAAAAAACTATGCCAGAGTACTGCATAAATAGAGGGAATATAAATGCATATAATTGTATTTGTGGGCAACATTTTTTAGGCTCAAAAAATGACTTAATCGTTCAAAGTAACGTAGTTAACACATCAAAGATGTTACCTAAACATTTAATTAATAAATATCAATTAAGTTATCTGTTTTATAACTATAAAAACTATTACCAATTTGATAAGTAAAACACGAGCCAGCATTTAGCAATTATACCCGAACTACTAATCGCCGCTTTTACAGAAAAATCTATAGATGACTCAAAAGGCATAAATATCTACTCTAATTAGATAAACAAATCCAAAGGGGAAAAACGATACAACTTTATTTTGAACAGTACATCTTTTTTATAAACGGTGCGATTTTGTTTCATGTCCACAAAAAGGGTGGATTTGAAACAAAACGTTGAGCGATAACCATTACCCTAACGGCTAGGTTACCTAAAAGATGAGCACATGTGTGCTCTCTTTTTATTATATAGATTGTGAAATAGATTATGCTTCTGTTTATACCTACATTATTTTAAAGCTACAATTACATTTATAAAAAAGTTTGATTAAAATCCTGTATTAATTTAAAACAGGATTATTTTTTATCACAACGGAAAACAAGATTTGATTGAGGCAACACCTTTTCATTTTATTTTCATGTTAGTATTTTCAAAATCGCTTCCGAATAAGAACCTGTTTGCATGTTCTATCTACTTTTATGTACAATGATAATAAGAAATGATATAGACAGGGAGAGGAAACCCATGTCCACTAAATTAGTAAATTTGCGTATTGATTTTGCTTTTAAACAGTTATTTGGCACAAAGGGAAATGAGGAGATTTTAATCGGGCTCCTAAATGCCATTTTAGAAGAATCTTTAGATGAACCAATTGTCTCTCTACAATTGGAAGACCCACATCTTCATAAGGCTTATGAAGATGATAAATTATCTATTTTAGATTTATTAGCAACATTAGAAAATGGAACGCAAGTAAATATAGAAATTCAGCTTCGAAATACCCATGATATGGTCAAGCGTTCTTTATATTATTGGTCCAAATTATATACGTCTCAAATGCAAGAGGGAATGCCATACCGTTCACTTCGCAAAACAATTACCATTAATTTATTAGATTTTATGCTATTCTCTAATGATGAATCCTTTCATACAATCGGACAGTTATGGAACACGAAGACAAAACAAATCTTAAGTAATGATATTGAAATTCATTTTGTAGAGATTCCAAAACTTGTAAAACAATGGCGTGAAGAAAAAGTGAATCCATGGGAAAATGCATTTGTCCGTTGGATGTTATTATTACCAGCACATGAAGATGAACATTTAACTCAAACTTTGGAGGAGATTGCAATGAATCAAGATCCAATTTTACAAAAGGCAATGAATAAGTGGGAAAATATGAGTCATGATTCTACTTTCCGAACAGCTTATGAAGCACGCGAAAAGTTACTTCTAGATGAACAAGCAAAAATAGCGCATGCTCGTGAAGAGGGTTTAGAAGAAGGTAAAGCCCAATTAATTCGTGGTATGCATAAGAATGGTATGCCGTTAGAAGACATTGCTAAATTCACTGGTCTAAGTACAGAAGAAATTCGTAAATTGTTATTATAATGCATGGAATCATAAAAGCCTTTTAGTGTTGAAGGATTTATAGAAAAAAGTCATCTCATGGATCCAGTAACTACATTCAAAGAACCGTTCCTTTGACACTCCCACGGCTAAAGCCGCAAGCTGACTAACGTCAGTGGGATTCTTGCTACCAAAGGCGAAGTCCATTTCTGGTATCGCTGACGTGCAAGATCGCGGTGTGTCATCACCGCTCCCATGACAGACCGTATAGGTTCATGGGCTACGGTACTGTTACCATACCGTACAGATTTTTGGGTTCTCCACTATGTTTTAACGTCTTGTTCTTGACGACACATATTGTTTTACACACGAAATGAAATTGATTCGTGCAACCTCATACAATATTCGTTTTTTAGAGAACATAATCGTTTTAGAGTCTTTTGCATGACTATAAATAAATTTTAACATGTTTTGCGATACAAAAGCGATACTTTCATCCCATGCCTAAAGGCGGACTAAAGTCCTGCAGGGGCTTTCTCGTATCGCAAAATATGTAACTATTCAGAAGCGGTTCTTTGGTTATGAAGCAAAAAACCTTTCATAGAATCTAACAATGACGAAAATACAACAAATCTTAAGTGATGACATTGAAATTCATTTTGTAGAGATTCCAAAACTTGTGAAACAATGGCGTGAAGAAAAAGTGAATCCATGGGAGAATGCATTTGTCCGTTGGATGTTATTATTACCAGCACATGAAGATGAACATTTAACTCAAACTTTGGAGGAGATTGCAATGAATCAAGATCCAATTTTACAAAAGGCAATGAATAAGTGGGAGAATATAAGTCGTGATTCTACTTTCCGAACAGCCTATGAAGCTCGTGAGAAGTTATTTCTAGATAAACAAGCTAAATTAGCGCATGCTCGGGAGGAAGGATTTGAAGAAGGTCTGGAAAAGGGTATAGAAAAAAGTAAAGCCCAATTAATTCGTGGTATTCATAAGAATGGTATGCCGTTAGAAGATATTGTGAAATTCACTGGTCTAAGTACAGAAGAAATTAGAAAGATACTACTATAATGCATGAGCAATTAAAAAAGGAAAAAAGCATACCTAACGGTATGCGTCTTAGACAAAAAAAGTACTTGAGTAACATAGTAGAACAAGAAGATCGATTCATAAAGAAGCGAATCCGTTCGATGCTAGGGCTCAAATTTTTCAACACAGCTATATCGATTCTTTCTCGAGTTGAAGCCATGCATATGATAAAAAACGAGCAGATTGATTTATGGGACCAGTCTGTCCGAAATCAAAAAGAATTTATCCATCAATTGTTTGGACTTACAGCATAAGATATGCTTCCGTTAGTGATACATGCGCTTTATTCTATTTTTGCACCAGAACCGTTCATAAGCATATAACAAGTCATTATCTATTTCTATTTAATTTTCCGATATTCATAGATTGACAAGGTTAAGCCTAATATTAAAATAAAGAAAAGGCTCAAGACTCCAATGGGATAATTAATGAATGTTCTTCCCACACCTTGATGAGGACTAAATATAAGGGGGACAATCCAAGGATATAAAATGTGAAGGAGTTAAGAAGTATGAAAGAAGAGGGATATAGAAGGAATAACATATAACTCACTTTCATTAGTTTACATAACATAAATTATAGGTAGTTATTGATTTGATTGAAATTCATATCTCAAAATTAATAGTTACCTTATGTTATTGAGATATAAAAGAGAAAACTGTTTCTTTTCAAATCTTGTTTATAAATAAGATTATATTGTAGACTTTTCTGGTATGCCTGCTGGATGAGTATTTAAATAAGGTTTAATATTACGAGATTAAATTCTCTTTAAGTGCTAGTTATTATTTTAAGTTAAACTTTGTTAATATCTCAAAATGAGGAGTATTCTTAGATTTTGAGATTTGTGAGAAAAATACTAATCTATGTGCATCCCCTTCTTTATAAAACTAACAATAATTCTCCATTTTTGGACTAGAGCTATATTTGCTATATATATTAAAAAAGGAACCCGTACTAGGTCCCTTTTTTAACTTTCACTCTTTTTCAAAAGGTGCATATTTGCACTATATTTATTATAGGGTTTAATTCGTATATTATCAATAGGATTAATGTGTATTCACGAAAATATTCATCGAATTCAAACGCTTGTTTGCTTATAATTTTGATAAGCTATTATTGGTTTCTTCGACAATATGGTCGTAATGTTGTAAATAAACACTATAATGGCTGCTAGGATTATATTCAATTATCGATTAAATCGGAATTTAATGTAAAGTTCTTTATTTATTGTTATCTTGCCCTCTCTTCTATTTTTGTATGTAAAAAGATATGAAAATGGATACTTTTCAGACAAGAAAGTAGATACTTCATGAATTACTTTTGTTACTAGTTTAGATTTGAAATAAATTTTATTTTATAAATAGGTTGATTTAAAACTCGCTTAGAACTCCTTAATCAGAACAGAGAAAATATCGTAATTTTATTTTAACTACACATTTAATCAGGTTTTGTTGGAGTACAAAAAAGAGAGCTGTTGCTTTGAAATAAAGTTTGATTAAAAGTGTTGCACAAAACCTTATGTTATAAATAAAAAAGGGATTGCATTTTTAACAAAGTTTGATAAAAGTGCATTCCTTAATTAAAGGTTATTTGATTTTTTTATAATAAAGTTTGATAATTTGATGGTATTTAATTCAACTGTTGCATATTCCGCAAAAGCCCATATTGAACAATAAATTAATTCACAAGCTGTTTATTAAAAATAGAAATTGAATAGAAATTATTATGTAGTAGATTATTTATTATTTGCTTGTTTACATCAGCGTTACGTAGTACTTCATTTTCAATATTTATAAGTTCTGAAAGCTGAATCCATTTATAATCTACAATTTCATCTTCTTCGAGTTTAATTGAACCTCCAATTATTTCACCTCTAATTGGAAAAAATGTGTTTTTTAATACAGGATGTTCATTCCAAGATAGAGGTGGAATTAATATAGGAAACGGTTCCATGATCGGTATGAATGTTACGATTGCTACACTAAATCACGGGTTATCTTTAGAAACAAGAAACATAACATATTCCTCTCCTGTTATAATTGGCGAAAATGTATGGATTGGGTCAAGCTCAACAATACTACCTGGCGTGACAGTTGGGGACAACTCTGTTGTTGCAGCGGGCGCAGTCGTCACTAAGGATGTCCCCAAAAATGCTGTTGTTGCAGGAGTGCCTGCAAGAGTTGTAAAAGAAATTAATAATAATTTAAAGTAATTTTAGGCTTATTGGATAAAAAACAAACAACTGTGGAGATGGCATTAAAAAAGTCGATTTCTAAAACTACAGGAAATCGACTTTTTGGGTTCAAATTCGCTTAGCGTATAATATATGTGTTTTGTCGGCAAGCACTTGTATTATAGTTAAAAAGTTTAGAGTTTCTTGTCTCACGTTCAAAAAGACAGGGAAAAGGGTACTTTTTTATAAAATGATTGTTTCTGCTATATCTAATTTAGATACATTAGGGAATAATTTATATATACTTATATATATTTTCATCACCATAGTATTCAGGTGGTAGCTATATTTTCTGAAGTATACAATGTCACCATTCCGTGCGTTCTATTCTCACTTGATATAATCAATTTGGTAATATTTTGGGTCATAAATCGATATATGGAAGTAGCTGGACCAGGATTGTAAGATTTAAAGTGAATAACTTGTTCATTATCAATAAAACCTTGAATATAACTTTCACTTCCTTCAAAAAATTGAAAATGAGCTGACACTGATATAGTCTCGTTGGTGTTTTCAAATAAAACTATTGAATTTCTAAATGTATCAAAATTAATAGGTTTTACTTTTATCATAATTAGGATTTCCCCCTTCTATGAAGGTATGATGATTAAAGTGTACTGCTACTTACAATCTTTCTTTTATTGCCATGTGTAAGTTCTAATGTTTTATTAAGAAAATACAAGCCATCTTGCTGATGTGAAATCATAATTAATATATTACAAAGATCGTACTTTTGAAGTATCTCATACATAAGATTTCTTGTATCAATATGTAAATTAGAAGTAGCCTCATCTAATATGATAATATCTCTTTTCTTCAGGATAGCTCTTAAGAATGCTATGAATTGTGCTTGTCCTCCTGAAACACTGGAACCATCTTGTACAATTATAGTATCTAGCCCATTTTCAAATCTGTTTAGATGTGATGTTAAATGATATTTGTTTATTAACTTAACTATATCTTCTTTTGATTTATTCGTTTGACCATATAAAATATTTTCTAATATAGTTCCTTTAAACAAAAATATATTCTGTGATACTATACCTATTTTCTCTCTAATACTTTCTTGATTTATTAGATTATAATCGATATTATTAATCAATATTTTTCCACTTTCAGGTGGATATAAACCCGTTAATAATTTTATAAAGGTAGATTTTCCTGCACCATTTATACCATCAATTAATAACTTATCTCCCTTTTTGATTTTAACGTTTAAATGATCGAATATTAAATCACTATTATCATTATATCTAAAACAAACATCTTGGAATTCTATTGAAGTAATAGGATCTTTGATTATTTTTTGTTCTAGTGTATTTTCATTATCTATATCAAAAAACTCTTTAATTCTTTTAATACTAATGCACACTGGCTTTAGCGTTATATCTAAGCTACCTATAGCTTGAGTAGTTGCAAGCAATTTAGCCATGTAAATTGAAAATGAAGTATATACCCCTATTGTCAGCTGATTCTGTAAGATTAAAATTCCCGACACTAGTAGTACTATTACTGTAACAAAGTTATTTGTTAATATTAAATTTTGCATAAAGAAAATAAAATGTAAGCTTTGTTTTAGGGAACTTTTAATAACAGTATTTAATTTACCTTTAATTTTATTTGTTTGTATATTTTTACCATTTAATAATTTTATATCTTCTATTCCGTTTAAGGTTTCATACATCTCTGCGTTTAATACTGCTGATGACTCGTATACATTTGTGGTGCTTTTAGATATCATTTTAGATGAATGTTTGGATATAATGAAGTATATCGGAATAATAATTAATATGATGCCAGTGAGTTTAACACTTAAATTAATCATTATAAATAAAGAAAAGAAAAAATCGAATATACCTGAGAAAACCCTCAATAAATTTGGAGAAAATAACGCACTGACATTCCCTGATTCAGCAATTCTGCTAAGAATGTAACCTTTCTCCTTCTGATTAATATAAGAAAGAGGCGCATCTATAATATTACTTATCATAGATAATCGAATTTCATTAACCACATTTTGTTGTACCCGAGTAAATAAATACTCATAACCTATTGATATTGAATAATTAATTAAATAGATTAACATGAGCATAAGGGTTGTTTTTAATAATTGATCGTAGCTTTTATTTAATAGTATAACTTTATCAATAATGTAACCAATAATGTATGGTATAGGAGCGATAATCAAAGAAGCCATAATCATCCCAAGTAAACCAAAAGCAAACAAAGTTTTTGTGTTTTTTAAATACGGAAATAGAAATAATAACTCTTTATAAGTGATTTGAGTGTCATCTTGTTTATTGGTCTTCTTATTCACCCTCTTTCTCCTCCTTTTTCTATTACTCATTTTTATTTATGAATTATAATAATGAGGTTGATATAATTCCATAGGTATCTTGAGAATTTATCTAGACGTATTCCCTATGGAATTATATTTGTTTATCCTCAGAAACTTAACAATGATCATCTCATCCAATCATATTAATTTTGCCCTACCATTAATGGCTCCTTAATTATTTCAGGAACATGATTTTTAAACCATTTACATTTATCACCAATTTCTTGTGCTTTTATAAAGCTTCTTAAGAAGCATGTACTACAAAAACGTTTGTTTTCACAATCTCTACATTCCTCAGAATCCATTTGAGGTGATTGTAAGTTGAAAAATGCATTAATGTATTTGAATTTCTCATCATAAATCTCTTTAATATTCTTTTCAAAGACATTACCTATACTATTTTTCAAATCATCTAAACTATGCATCGTACACATTTTAATTTCACCATCAGGTGCTATGACAATATGCGATGTTATTGCGCCGCAATTCCTAATCTCAGCACGCGCCCCTTCATATAATGAAACAAATTTAGGGTATTTTTTATTTATTTTTAATAATGCTTCACCATATGTTTTAACATCATCTTCATTTAAATAAAGGTCATTACATCCTAAGGCTCTACCCATAGGAATTACTGGAGAAACACCAATACTATCTATGCCTAAACTATGTACCCATTCAGCTATATCTTCCACCTCATGGACATTCAAATGTGTAACTATTGTAGCAATTCGCAAACGAACATCGTTTTCTGCCAATTTCATTATATTTTTTTTAATTTTATGAAGTGTATTAGGAACTTTAAAGAACCAAGTCAAATAATTATCATCTAAACTATGCATATCAATTTGTACGAATGTTTTTGACTTATTTTTTATGATTATGTCCATAACTTTATCGGAAAGAGCTATACCATTGGTCAACAGTGTTATTTGAGAGAAATCTAAACTAAGTGCATATAACAATATTTCTTTCAGATTTGGATGTACGGTTATATCACCGCCCGTGAGTTCAATTAATCTTACTCCTATGTTATTTAAATCATCTAATAATGATTTTATTTGATCTAAGCTCATTACTTTTGGTTTTACAGCACCAAAATCTCCATAGCAATGACGACATCTTACATTACATCTATTTGTGATTTCAATAGAAGCCACTTTAGGATATATAGTCTGTTCTTCAACCAAATTAACTGGTACTATTATAGGTTCTTCTTGTGTACCAATGTTCATATTGTAAATTTTGGATACATTATCCAAAAAAACATTTAATTTTTCTTCAATACTTATTGGATCTTCATTATATTTTGAAGATAAGAAAGATACCACTTGTCCGTATGTTTTAGTGCCATCAATTAATTCAATAATTTCAGTAGCTGTTTTATTTATTGTAAATGTATTCTCATTTTTAAGTGTGGGAGCGCTTTCGTTTGGGTTTTTATGAACTACTAACATCGATTCATAATTCGACGTAAATTTTCTTATTTCCAGCTTCTCTTTCCAAAATAAATAACCTTTCAATTTAATCATCTCCTGTAAATTTTTAAGGTGTTTTTTAATTTATGTACAATAAAAGCCCAAGTTCATTTTTAATTGATTAGTAGGACTTATTCTTAACATAACTGCTTGTCTATAGAATAAGTCCTAATTTAACCTCACCATAAACACTCTCACATTTTAATATTTTAACTTGCAGTGCTAGCCCCTGTAGCAGCAGTAACAAGATTTAATAATTCCACAGAACATGCCGCACATACTAAACAACTCCAACAAGTCCAATCCCTTGGTTGTACTACTGGTGTTTCCATAAAGAACATCTCCTTTTAGGTTATTTATTTCTCTTCTAGAAAATCCAATTTGACCAAAAAGTGCTGAATCCCATAGTGCTTTTAACCAAAGAAACTTCTGAAATGGTGTTAGCTTGCAGTACTAGCTCCAGTTGCGGCAGTAACAAGATTTAATAATTCTACAGAACATGCTGCACATACTAAGCAACTCCAACAAGTCCAATCCCTTGGTTGTACTACTGGTGTTTCCATAAAGAACATCTCCTTTTAGGTTATTTATTTCTCTTCTAGAAAATCCAATTTGACCAAAAGTGCTGAATCTCGTAGTGCTTTTAACCAAAGAAACTTCTGAAATGATATTAACTTGCAGTGCTAGCTCCAGTTGCAGCAGTAACAAGATTTAATAATTCTACAGAACATGCCGCACATACTAAACAACTCCAACAAGTCCAATCCCTTGGTTGTACTACTGGTGTTTCCATAAAGAACATCTCCTTTTAGGTTATTTATTTCTCTTCTAGAAAATCCAATTTGACCGAAAAGTGCTGGATCTCGTAGTGCTTTTAACCAAAGAAACTTCTGAAATGATGTTAGCTTGCAGTACTAGCTCCAGTTGCGGCAGTAACAAGATTTAATAATTCTACAGAACATGCTGCACATACTAAGCAACTCCAACAAGTCCAATCTCTTGGTTGTACTACTGGTGTCTCCATATGATCCACCTCCTTCTCTGTAATGTGTGGTGCGACTAAAGTATAACTCTCTCTGATTTTCGAAAACAATCAAAAAATTTTTAACATTTTGTGTGTAATTTTTTAACACTTTGTGACATATCTTTACAAAATACCCTTTGTTAATTTATTTAAATTAACAAAGATTATTATCAATTGGCACTAAAAATTTAAGAATCCGTATTTTTTCGAGGAAATTAAATTTTTGAAAAGTTATTCAAATTAACTTTCAAGTGATTTAATAACAATATATCTTGTTAATTCATTTTTTATAATTTATAATACTAACTGTGTATGGTGTGTATACTGTATATTGTCTACCATAACACTTATCGATAGAGAGGTTGTTTAATGAAAATAATCTTAAGTAATGTATCAAGTCAGCCTTTATATCAACAGATAAAGGAGCAAATTAAAGAATCAATATTTAACAATGAATTAAAAGAAGGTGAACAATTACCATCGATCCGCTCACTAGCCAATGACTTACATGTAAGTGTACTTACTACAAAAAGAGTCTATGCAGAACTAGAAGCAGAAGGATTTATTATTACAAGGGTTGGCAAAGGAACCTATGTAGCTCCTACAAATTTAGAGTTGTTAATGGAATCCAAGCGCCGGATGGTAGAAGTCAAACTTGCTGAAGTTTGTCAAATGGCTCGTAGTATAGGTATTCATGCAGATGATCTCCATTCGATATTGGACTTAATTTTAGAGGAGGAGAATGAAAAATGAATGTTGTGTTAGAAGTAAATAATTTAAGTAAATCTTACGAAAATTTCTCGTTAAAAGATGTTACTTTTACACTTAACAAAGATTGTATAACAGGATTTATCGGTACTAATGGTTCTGGGAAAACCACTACAATTAAAGCAATCCTTGGTCTCATTTTAAAAGATTCTGGAAAAATTAATTTTCTAGGAAAAGATATGGATAAGCATGAAAGAAAGTCCAAAAACAAAATGGGTATCGTGCTGGATGAGGGATATTTTTATGATGAATTAACATTGAAAGAAATGAAAAATATTATTGCTCCATCCTACACTGAATGGGATGAACCCGTTTTCCAAGATTACATTAAACAGTTTAATTTAAATCTAGAACAGAAAATCTCTACCCTATCCAAAGGGATGCGAATGAAATTTGCAGTTGCTTTGGCTCTATCCCACCACGCAGATCTATTAATAATGGATGAACCAACAAGTGGCTTGGACCCATTAGTACGAAGTGAATTAATGGATATTCTCCTTGATTTTATGAAAGAACCGGGGAAAAGCGTATTTTTTTCCACTCATATTACTTCTGATCTAGATAAAATTGCTGATATGATTATTTTAATCGATGATGGAAAAGTTTTAGTTAATGATGAAAAAGATGTGTTAATAGACTCGCATGCATTGGTAAAGGGCGACAATCGCTTAATTAATGAGCAAACAAAAAAACTCTTTTTAAATTTGCATCAAACTCACTACGGATTTGAGGGAATTACTAATAAAAAAGATGATGTACGTCGACTCATGCCTGATGTATTAATGGAAAGACCAACTATTGAGGATATTATGCTTTCATATATTGGGGGGAATAGCCATGTTAATTAACCTAGTAATGAAAGACTTTATGTTAGTCAAAAAATATTTTCTAATTTTACTCGTTTTTGCTGCCATAGCTCCTATTTATCTTTCTACACAATTACAATTAAACGATGGCGGTCTTGTTAGCTTTCTTTTAACAGTGATTTTGATGGAATATATTCTGTTCGGAACAGTATCCAAATTTGAGGATCAGTACAAGGGGGCTGCTTTACTTTGTGCAACTCCATACACACGAAGCGCATTTGTAAAGGCGAAGTACCTTTTTCTTTTTGTAATTTTTATTTGTGCATCTATTATCCGTATAATTATATCTGTGATCGCACCATCAGGTATAGAAAACCTTAGCGCTAGCGCTCTTGGAATAACGTTTTTAACTCTAAGTACTTTATTTGGTGTACTACTTCCTGTTCAATTTAAATTTGGTTATGACAAAACAAAAATCATATCACTTTTAACTGCCTTTTTAATACCTTTTGTTGCTCCTACTCTTATACGGGGTTTACAATCAAGTCACATTGATTTTACAGTTCTCTTTCCATTCTCACCAACTGTTCTAACATGGATGCCTTGTTTTATCTCAATTGTTATTGGTCTTATATCAATGCTAATATCTCTGAAAATATATGCAAAAAAAGATTTATAATTTAAATTTCAACATAATAGGGATGGCTGTTAAAAGAAGTATATTAAGTACTTTATATATTTAATTAGCCATTCCTTTTTTAAATTTAATTCTCCTCTGCGATGAACCTATTCCTTAAATACCTTTTATCGATATCAAAGTAAACAAAGTTTTTAAATCATTAGTTCTCTTAACATCTCTTTTCATTAATAATTCAGTAAACCCATGATTATACAAAATATATCAAGAGGGTGATTTTATGAAAAAAATAATTAAATTCCTTCTATTAATTACTTTAATTTTTGGAACTGCTATACCTAACACAACTGCTCATGCTGAAGATAAATCACAATATTATACTATAATGATAAAAAATTCTCAGGATCTACGAAAACTAGCTAGTAAGTTTCAAAAATATAACATTCAAATAGTCTATACTGTCCCAGAGATTGGTGTTATACAAGTGAAAGCTACCGAAAAATCAATGAATATTGTTCATTCGGATCCTAACATTGATACATACAATAAATCATTACAATCGTTTAATTCAAGAGAGGTAGTAGCCAATGTTAATTCCCCTGTCCCCTTAAATGAAATATGGGAGAATCAATGGGATATGCAACAAATAACTCATAATGGTGATAGCTATAGCCTATATTCAGGAACTAAAAATGTAACAGTTGGTATCATTGATTCAGGCATGGATATAAATCATCCTGATTTAAAAGATAATATTTCACCTGGATCCAAAAACTTAGTGCCTAAAGGTGGGTTTAGAGGGCAAGAACCTCAAGAAACAGGTGAAATAAACCGCCTAATAGATCTAAGAGGACATGGGACTTTTACAGCTGGACAGGTAGCAGCAAATGGTTTTATGAAAGGTGTCGCTCCTGGTATTGGAATTAGAATGTATAGAGTGTTTGGTAATGGAGCAGGTGAGGCTATTTGGGTTATAAAAGCCATAGTTGAAGCTGCAAAAGATAATGTTGATGTTATCAATTTAAGTTTAGGTGAATACCTCGTTAATGGGATAGTATCTTCTTCAGACGGTGAATCCAGAGAGGGATTATCAGAAATTAAAGCTTATGAAAAAGCAATTAAATTTGCTAAATCAAAGGGAAGTGTTATAGTTGCAGCCGCTGGGAATGACTCTCTTAATGTTACTAACAAGCAAGAACTGAATGATTTTTTCAGCAAAAAACCCGAAAATATTGGAGTTACGTTTAATGGGGAAGTTTTAGATGTTCCTGCCGAGCTACCTAATATAGTAACAGTTTCATCCGTTGGCCCATCTAAATTACTTTCCTTATTTTCAAATTATGGTGAAAGTTTTATAGATATTGCTGCACCGGGAGGAGATAATAGATTATTTCAGCAATATGGATTAGAACAGTGGATAAAAAATAAGTTAATGTTAAAGGAACTAATATTAACTACCGCTCCTGGTGGTGGCTATTCTCTCTCTGTAGGGGTTTCACTTGCCGCTCCAAAAGTATCGGGTGCTTTAGCATTAATTATTGATAAAAATAATTTTAAAAATGATCCTGATAAGGCTATCCGTTATCTTTATAAAAATGGAATTAGCAATGATGCTCCTATTAATAAAAGTTATTATGGTAATGGTTTGCTTGATGTCTATAAAGCAGTTTCTCAATAAAGTATTTGTTAAATTAAGATTTAATGTAAAGTTCTTTTTTTATTCCTCACCCTCTTCTACACTAATTTCAATTGGCAATTGTAGATTGACACAATTGTCCCTACTTTGTTTATTTTTAACTTGAGTGGGTATAATTCTGTCACTTTTATTGATAGAATTATACCTGTTTATTACTCAGACGTAGCGTTTATCACTAAATGTAAAATTATTTTTTTATGTGGATTTGAAATAGAGTCACTATATTGATGCAATTAGGAGAAAACTATATTTGCATTATTACCTGGTTTTATTGTTTAGCTTGGCAGTCCTTTTAGCATTTTCTCAGTAATTTCATGTAGCTTTTGAGCATTCCTTTTATCAAAAGTTTCCATTTCTAGGGATACTTCTTTTTCTAATTTATAGGCAGACAACGAGATTTTAGGAGGATGTTCTAGCAATCTTATAATAGGTTTGATTGCTTCTTCCACGGGTTTTCCTGTAATTTTATAAATTAACTTCATGACATTTTTTATCATTGGGTTTTTATATGCTTCAAATGCTCCGGTAGTTTGCACAGCCCAAGGGTTATAGAGAACATATTTTATCTTCCGATGGGTATTATTTTGGTCAAATGCAACACCTAGTAAATCATTTAATCGACTACCATGAAACATCGTCTTCATACTGTTAAAATTATTCTTATTTTGTATATCATCAAAATCAATTTTTCCTTTCATTCCTGGAGCACATACATTAAGAATCACTGGATTTTCTGTTTCCTCCAGTAAATCTTTTAAGCCGTATCCAAGAATCTGTCTGCTCAAATAATATAATGCAAATGTGAATTCAAATCCTTCTTTTGTTTCAAGATATGTCTCTCTAAATTTTTGACTTGCTGCACAAAAAACGACCATATCTAATGAACGAACCATCCTTTTCACTTCTTCAATAATGCGTAAATTTTCTTTTACCAAACTCAGGTTAGCTTGAAAGAAAATTACTCTTTCATCTGCACCTAATTGTTTCGCTGCATTATAGAATAGTTCACCTTTTACAGGCGAACTACTAATAACAATTACACGATCACCCTTTTTTAAAAAGTGCATAGCAACACCTTTACCGATTCCGTCTGTTCCACCCGTTACAAGTATTGTTTTCATCTTTTTTCATTCTCCTTAAGTATAGTAGTTATAAATCATAAAGGAATAATCCCAATAAATTTAGATAAAATTAACATAATATTGTTCATCAAATGTCTAGATAAAAGTAATTAAAACCATTGATAAATCTTTTACTAAAAGAAATACGGCTATTGATTTCTTATTGAAATACTGTCATCGTGCCAATCAAAAATATATGAATAAAAAATCATAAGCTAAAAATAAAAAAATTGTAAGTTCATTTTTTTACAAATAGCCGATATTCTATAAAGGAAGGAATATCGGCGTTAATATTTGGTCATATGAAATTAATTTATTTCAGGATAAACTGTTTCAAATTTTTCTTGCTTGTCATATAAATCGTACCAAGTGTTAGCGATTAAGTCCGGGTCTCCAGGTGTTCCCTTCTTAATTAAAGTTGCCACAGCAATAAAACCAACATAAATTCCAACTTCTTTTAATACGTTGTGTAAGTTAAAAGCATAATTTCGCAAACCAGAACATGCAATACCCGCATTTCCTAATTCAGGAATAGGTTGTAATGCTGATATTCCACTGTTAAACAGAATAGCGCCAGAGCCATTTCTTTTCATAGAGGGTAAAATGGTTTGAACTATTTTAACAGCTGGAAGTACATGCATTTTGTATTGTTCCTCAATATCTTCAGCATTCATTTCCAATATGTGCTTAAACGTTTGTGGACCAGCGTACGGGCTAAATTCTATAACGTCAATTTTTCCAAAATCAGATTCAATCTGTTTTAACGTGGAATCTAATTTTTCTAAATCACGAACGTCTGCAACATAATACTTTGAATCGATATTTAAACTTTTCAGCTCAGCTACTAATGGAACAAGAGTATTCTCATGCAAAGAAATTAAAGCAACATTAAAACCATTTGAGCCAAATTTTTTAGCTAGCGATAATCCTAAACCAGGGCCTGCACCAACAATTGCGATTGTTTTCATAGATAAAACCACCTATTTCTGTTAAATTTAAAACAACACGTGTTGTCTTAATGTTATTATAAAAAGCTTGATATTTTGTAACAACCAACAAAAATAACGGTTTGTTGTGATAAGGAGGAAAAATGAAAGTTCAAAATATCCGAAGGACACCAACAAAGAAGCTGATTGAGGAGGCGTTTACAGAGCTTTTACGAAAAAAGGATTTTGAAAAAGTAACAATAAAAGACATTACAGAGCTTGCAAAAATTAATAGAGCAACCTTCTACGCTCATTTTGAGGATAAATATCAATTGTTTGATGAGATGATTAAAGATTCAGCAACTGAAATGCTTAAAATCAATACAAAAGAAGCAAAATTATGGAATAAAAAACAAGTTGAGTGTTTATTCCGAGGAGTTTTTGAGTATTTACAGCAAGTAAAAGTTAGCTGTCCATATAGCTATCAAAATTTATTCCCATTATTACGGAAAAAAATGCTTGATGCTTTAAAAACACATCTTGAATCGTTGTTTAACTTAAGTGAGTTTAAAGAGATAAAGGAATTCCATATTTTTATATATTCGAGGATTATATACGAAGCAGCAGAGCTTTTGGTAGTCGAGAAAACGAATTTATCTCAGATTAAGATTGTTGAAGAGGTATCTGTATTAATCTTTAATAAACAATCAAGCTTTTTGAACGAATGTACTTAAAGTAAACAGGAGTGAAAGCAGTAGCTTCCTGCATACTGACGTGAATCTCTAAAAAATTATGACGAGAAAGTATCTATTTTCTTGTCTCAACATTCGGACAAGAAAATAGATACTAAATAAGCTGCTTTCGTTGATACTTCGCCATTTCACACTATACAACTAGTTCCCACTTTCCTGTCTTTATACAAAGTACAAGAAAATGGACACTTTTTTATAAGTGGGATATTAAGCATGGTCCTTTTTAGTTTGACTGAATAAATTTACGCTGTTCTAAACTTCTTTCTTTTTTGGGAGAATAACTGATTCCCACAAACACTAAAAATATTCCGAGAAGTTGGTAGACATCAGGACGGTAGTTCAAAATACTTACATCCAGTAAGATTGCGATAACCGGATCTATAAAGACTAAAATAGCAACTGTTTGTGCACGTAACTCACGCAA
The DNA here is from genome assembly GCF_017498755.1 of Bacillus sp. XF8. Classification (NCBI taxonomy): domain Bacteria; kingdom Bacillati; phylum Bacillota; class Bacilli; order Caryophanales; family Bacillaceae; genus Bacillus; species Bacillus sp. XF8. The sequence goes on from NZ_JAGDQK010000050.1 coordinate 30,086, forward strand.
ACTACTGAAAAATAAATAAAACACAAATCCAGTGTGAATAAATCCTGTAACAAGTATATAGAACCAGTTTTCAATGGTAAGATGTATAAAGTTTGACCAATCTACTAATGGTATCAATAATAAAACACCCAAACTTGTTTGAATAACAGTTGTTAACAAAGGACTAAGCATTTGAATTCCCTTTCCTGTAATAGAAGTTAAAGCGTAGAAAAATGCTGCTTCAAACGCCCATAAAACACCGGTGGATAAAAATCCAGCCAAAGTTGCATGTTGATGAATTCCCCCAACTAACAATGTCCCTAAAAAACAAACAAAGAAAAAGACCAATCCCATTTTTGTTAGTTTTTCTTTAAAAATAACGGAGCCTAAGAGAAGTACAATAACGGGTGCTAAATGATAAATGGATACCGCCACAGTAATAGGCATTACTTCTAAAGAACGGAAGAAAAACACCCAATTTACGATAAGGAATACGCCACATAATAAAGCAAGTAAATACTCCCTACGAGGAGTAGAAATTTCCCTTGGTTGTTTTGTTTTTAATGTACTCCCCCACCATATTGTTCCTAAAAGAATACTTGCACAGAGGCAACGTACAAAAACTAGTTCAATCGAGTGCAAACCTGTTTTTTCTGAAAATAGACCGATTGAACCGAATATGGCCATGGAGATGGCAAACTTTAATTTGGCATACATTTAATCACCCCTAAGTCGTTGTTGTTATAACTACTATCAATTTGGTGACAAAAAACAGCTTTATACTAAGCTGTTTTTTCCTGTCATTACATGAATTAAATCTTCTTGAGCTTTCCATAGCTCATCTAGCTTTTCAGGACTGAATGCATTTGTGATTTCTTCTACCATAATGTCGTGCTTAATATATTCAGTAACAATTAGAACGAGAGCCGGATCTGTTAACCTTACAGTCTAATATCCTTCTTACCCATGCAATTTGGGAAAATGAGAACGGAATCCTCCTAATAATCAAACCGATGTTTCCTGGAATCAATATTGATAAAATAAGTTGGATTTTTACCTTATTTATAATGAATCTCTTTTCGAACTGCCCTTTTACTTGCTATAGCAAACAATAATCTTATAAAATATATTTTACAAACGTTTATTACAATTAACGTTAGTTATATTATACGAATGTTCGTTATATTTTTCAACAGGAGGATTTCTATGAACTTAAATGATATAATTTCTGTAAATTTAAAGAGGTTAAGAACAGAGCGAAATCTTAGTCTCGGTCAGTTATCAGAGTTGTCTGGTATTAGTAAGGTCATGCTTTCTCAGATAGAAAAAGGTGAATCTAACCCAACTATCAACACGATTTGGAAAATTGCCATCGGTCTTCAGGTGCCTTATACTCGACTGATTGATTCTCCAATAGATGATGCAGTTGTCATCCGCAAGAGCGACTGCAAGAAGCAGTCCGAGAATAAGAATTCCTTTGCCTCCTACTGTTACTACACTACTAATCCCAACCGTAATTTTGAATTATTTAAGGTTGAGTTACAGCCCAATTGTAAGCATAACTCTGATGGTCACTCTCCTAAAACTCAGGAATATATTTTTGTGATTCGGGGTGAATTGACAATCCAGTTGACTACAGGAGAATATGTGCTTCGGGAGGGTGACTCTATCCACTTTGACTGTTCTCTTCCGCATACCTTTATCAATCCTCTGGATACAGTGGTGGAATTCATAGATATAATTTATTATTACTAAAAATAAGGGCCCACCCTACCGCCATCAAGGTAAGGCAAAATTACATCCAAAAAACGCTATTCTTTTAGTAAAATTTCTAGAGAGGATGGCATTTTTTATAGATTTGTTGATTCTAAAATAAAAATAAGGGAAAATCTTCAAAAAGATTTCCCCTTATCCAATCCCTCTACTATAAATTAAGTAGGTATTAATTTTGAATGACAGCTCTTTTCTTTTAATAAGGTTTTGACACCTAAATGAGAATTATTGAGTATCCACTTTTAGCTGTTGTACATGGACAAGTAAGGCCAAAATAAATTAGATGCAATTTTAATTATATTTTTCTATAAATCACAATTTTTTAAATAAATTCTTATAAAATGTGAAACATAACACCCAATCATATTTCAGTTTAATCAAGAAAAAAGCACCCATTTCGGATGCTTTTTTTAGTATTCGAAATATATTATAAGTAGCCTATGGCCAAAGTAAATGATGTCTCCATTGTCCTTCCTCGCATAGATTATAGTGAATTCGGACATGTTTACGATAAACATCTCCCTGCCAGAATTCAGCTTCCCTTACATTCACCGCATACAGTGTCCAATCAGGCGATACAATTTGAGGATTACGCTTAATTCGCTCTTTTTGAACTGCCAGTGCATGTTCCAGGTCATTTACGTTCTCCAGTTTCTGACTCTGGAGAACTGTTAAAGCCACAGCAGGTGCTTCCATTGAACGTCGTAGAAAATCAGCTGAACCGGCCTCTTTTCCCATATCCACAACAGTTCCCCTCAAACGAACCTGCCGACCTAACTTAGGCCAATAAAAGGTAAGTGCAACATTAGGATTTCTTTGTAACTGCTGCCCTTTTCGATCTTCTGAACCGGATGCAAAGTAAAATACATCACCAATAACATCTTTCAAAATCAACACACGTGCATCTGGATAACCATTAACATCTACAGTAGAAAGCGTCATCGCATGAGGTTCTTTTACTTCATTTTCGATTGCTAAATTCAGCCATTGGAGGAATAGTGCTCCAGGTTTTTCCGGCAATTGTTTTAAATCAAAGGGTATAAAAGGTCCAGACAACGATTTTAGACGTCTTAAAAGTTGACTTGTATTGTTCAACATTACCATCTCCCCACCACATCTATTCGATAGAAAAGAAGAATATCCTGCACGATAAAAAGCCACCCCTCTTCTATTGTTGTAGAATTTTACAGGGACATGAAAATGGGTACTTTTTTTGCGACAAGAAATTGGCTACTTGTGTTTAGAGAGAATAAAGATGTTAAATTTTGAATAGAAAAATAGAGCCTTATTACACTCCACATGCAGTAAGACTCTTTAAATTTGTTTAAATGTAAATCAATCTATTTAAGTTTACCCTCAAAAATAGATAATAAATATGCTTAATTATAAAATCTTTATATAGAGACTTTTGCTCTATAAGTGTTAATATATCATCTTATATTCGAATAAATAATCAAATTGCTTCCACTTGAGAATACCTTCTCTTGTTTTTTCATGGATTCACTACCTAATATTGCATCTACTCCCGATAAGTACACATATAAGCCATTTTTTTCGAACACGTTAATATCGAAATATTGACTTTTACTTATAAAATAACTATGATAAAATATTAAATAAACTGTTTTTTCTAAAAATTCTAATATATTTTAGTTAAGGAGGTGAAATACTTTAGATAGAACGTAACAGAAAGTGTCTAAACCATATGTTTTGGGCTTACATGACAAATGGCTCTTTTGATCTGCCTTTATTTTTATTACTGTATTTAATCCTCAAAAATGATATACCAAACATCTACTACAAATGCACTACATGATTCATAAATAGGGGGTACATGATGAAGAATAAATATAGATATTTTATTATTTTTATGATTGTTCTTATGACGGTTATTAACTATATTGATCGAGGTGCCATGTCTTACGCACAAGCTGCTATTATCAAAGAATTCCACTTGAATCCAGTAAGCTGGGGAGCAATTCTTGGCTACTTTGGATATGGGTACATCTTTGGCGCTTTATTTGGCGGAGTGCTTGCAGATAAAAAGGGACCAAAATTTATGTGGATCCTAGCAGGTACGAGTTGGTCAATCTTTGAAATCGGAACGATTTTTGCTGGACAATTGGGCGCTACACTATTTGGCGGTTCAGCATTAGCTGGCTTTGCTGTGTTTCGCGTATTGTTTGGTTTTGCAGAAGGTCCTACACTTTCAACAATGAACAGAACTATGGCGAACTGGGTATCACCAAAGGAAAAAGGATTTGCAGTCGCACTGGGATTAATCGGTACACCTGTCGGAGCTCTCATTACTGCACCGATTGTTGTTGGTCTTCTTTCTGTTACCAACTGGAAGGTCACATTCGTTATTTTAGGTGTTGCCGGATTACTATGGGTATTTGTATGGTCGAAAATATTTACAGATTTACCAGAAGCTCATCCAAACGTAACTAAAGAAGAATTAGAAGAAATTCGAAGTACAGAGGGCTTGCTTGATGGGGAAAGTCACTTAGAAAATAAAGAACAAACCTCAATCCCTTGGTACCATTTTTTCAAAAATCCTTCCTTAGTCATGAATGCCATTGGGTATTTTGCGTTTTTATATGTGAATATTTTACTACTTACGTGGACACCAAAATATCTACAAGATGAATTTGGCTTTTCATTAGCTTCGCTTGGATTTTTAGGAATGATTCCGTGGGTTGGTGCGATATTCACAGGGCTGCTTGGCGGGAAAATTTCAGATAAAATCCGCGAAAAAACGGGCAGTTTGCGCCTAGCAAGATCATGGTTTACCGTTGCTTCTTTATTTTGCACAGCGGTTTGTTTTATGCTAATTCCGACCGTAAAAAGTCCTGCGATGGTACTCACTTTAATGTGTATTGGGAATGCATTTAATTATTTACCAAACTCTATTTACTGGACGGTTGTATTAGATACAGAGCCAAATAAGGCAGGTACATTTGGAGGAGTTACGCATTTCATTGCTAATCTTGCGACAATCCTTGCACCGACTTTAACAGGAAGCCTTGTTGCCAGATATGGATATCAAGCCATGTTCCTTGCTGCTGCGATTGCAGTCGTCATTGGAATGCTAGCCATGGTATTTGTGAAACCAGGGAAACCGCAACCTGTATCTCTAGAGGGTGAAGGTGCCAAAAGTCTAAAAGCATAAATGAAAAAAATCTATCAACTTTAAATAAAAAAACACGCTATTTCAGCGTGTTTAATCTTGGTATAATTCTGTCACTCTACAATGTTCAACGACAAAAAACTAGAGACTTATATGACACGAACTTGAGGACCACACAATATTTAGGGATTTTTTATTTTAGACCCCTTACTATTCATTCTTTCCACTTTTAAAAAGTTTAAAGGACAAAAATCTTCTTTATTTTGGTGAATAGTCGAACAATTTAGCGTTGTAATAATTTCACGTACCATAATTTCTATATATATTTCAATTTTGTAATCAAGGGAGTTCTCTTGCTGCTCCATTCATTTATACGCTGGCATTCTCTACATTAGAAAGCTCTTCTCAAATTCTTTCCTCTCTTATCTCTCTTCTATAGTAGATTCCAAAATATATGGTGGGTCTATATTAAAAACCAGATTGAAAATCAAAGGAGTACATTAGTTATAATGGATATTTATCAACGTTTGTTCATGAAACTGGGTACTTTTTTATAAAGAGATTGCTTCAGTTATATATAATTTAAATACATTAAAGAATCATACATACATACGACATCTTTATCATGATCTACAATAGCAAATTTATTAATTAACAAAGAACAATATTTCTTTACAGCTGTGTAGAATGATGCTTTATCTTTTTCAATCGAAGGATTCTAAAGTGATTGCGTACAAAATTTTTTATATGAATATCCAAACGGTAAGAGATAATACTAATCTGTCTCTTCTATAAAGGGCATTTCAAAAAAAGTTATGTAACATAAAAAAGATGACTTCTGTATTCAACAGAAGTCATCTTTTTTAATTTTCATTGATATCTATGTTACTCAACTATCGATATGATTATTAATAGAATTTCCTGTGACTATTATCTCGCTATTTTATCATGCGCTTTTGAAATCGTTTTCTCATTTAAATTACTTTTATTTCCAATTATTCTTCGTGCTTGTCTCTCCCTCTGTATAAAATAGCTACCTACACTTTTAGTTTAGGGGAAAACAAACAATAAAAAAGCCAGGATTGGCTTCAATTTTATATATACGAATAGCTACTTTGCGGTCTACAGCAAGAACCCTGTGATTAAGCCAATAAAAAAGAATTCCAATTAACTCCAAACACCCCCTCGCCTCTCGTATTCCATTCTATATTCAACGGCAGCTGCAATTTTGGGGCTTGCGAACCTTTCCGTGATCCAAAGTCCCAAATCAAGTCCTGAAGTGACTCCTCTTGCAGTGATAATATCCCCTTGATCAACAATTCTGTAACGAAGAAGCTCTGCCCCGTATCCAATGATTTCATTCTGCGCCAAATAGTGCATCGTCGCCTTTCGACCATTCAATATACCGGAGGCAGCTAGTAGCATACCTCCTGTACAAACTCCAGCAACGATCGTTCCTTCGTTGTGCATCTCTCTAATCATTTCGGTCAGGGTTCCAAGCTCTGCTTGCTTTCGTGCCCCATGTTCAGCTTTATGATTCCAGCCACCACCAGGTACAATTAACAGATCTGGACGATTATCCATTCGTAAAAAATCATTTAGTTTAACCGTAACTCCAAACGAAGTAGTAATTTCTTTTTTTGGTTCACTTGATATTAGTTCAACCGTAAATGGAGCCCCTTCTTCTATCGCTCTTTTGAGTACCTCAAAAGGTGCGAAAGAGACAAGCTCTCCGAAGCCATCAAACAATACAATTTGTATTTTCATTTTTATTACACCTCATATGCTTTCTTTTGTGAATCGTAGACATATAAAACGATTCGGCGATCATGTAATTGATTTACAAAAAATCCCCCATCCAATAGTAGAAGCAATACCTCTATAAGCACAATAGGTCATAGCTGTAAATAAAAATAAGCTTATGACCTATTTTTACACGTATCTCGGCTGTACCCCTTATTTACATAAAATTTGAAGTCGGAAGTTGAATTACATACTTATTTCGGTCTCAAAGTATCGTTCTTGAAACTTAATCAAGGATTTCACCTCTAACTATATATTAAGCCTTGGCTACAATGATAGCTTCAAAAGGCATATTGGCTCCATCACTTTGTTCTGTAAAAATGATAGAGAATCCGATCTTTTCTAATTCAGCTATATATTCTTTCATCGAAAGCCGTTTGCTATTTGGACATAGAGGTATCATAATATTTTTCTTGCCGTCAGGTGTAGATATATGGATACTTACACGTTCACCGGGTTTCGGTTGTTTTTTTAAGAACTCTTGTAATTGTTCAAACATTTGTTTTTTTTTTGGATGATTTAGGTTTTACATCTTCAAGGGATAAACCGTTTTGAAGAAAAAATAGTCCTTTATCTACCAAAATTCTTTTAACTTCGGTCAAATGTGCTACTCGATCTTCATTTTCAGCCATCATGTGTAAACATCCTATATTTGTTGCTAAATTGTATGTATTCTCTTCTATTTGGGGTAGAATCCGCATTTTCGGGACGCTACCCCGAATATAGAGAAAGTACTTTTAAAAGAATTTAATTATTTTTCTTTTTCATAGTACACTGTTCAGTGCCATCTCCCCCACCTAATACTTTAAGTGTTGTTTCATTCTCTACTTCTTGCAAGGTACCTGTTATTTGATAAGAATTTAGATTAAATGTATACACATTATCTCCACTTTCCTTATACTTCCCAGCTATTGTCATATTATTGTCTAAATCTAATAGTTGAACCTCACCGTCTTTTGTAAAAGTAAGTTCTGTATCATTATATTGACAATCATAGTTATTATTTGAGACCGGTATCCATGTCCCTACAATTTTATTCGAACTACATGCAGATAAAATAAATAAGGAAGTACCTATACATATTAATCCTTTAATTAATCTACTCAAGATTATTTCTCCTCTCATAAAAACATATTTTTAAAATTTTTTGATTTACTACTGTGCTAACTAATTTTCATATTTAAAATACCTGCAAAAAATGTTATATAAAAATTTAGTGTAATTTTACTCACCTCCTTTATTTCAAAGGTTTTTTACATTTAAAGTGAGTTAATTGCAATAAATACCTATCGTTAAACAAAAAGAACAGCCTATGAGTCGATTTATAGGCTATTTCTTTTCTTTGATAAAGGAGGAAGGATAATAAATATTAAGAAAGTGAATTTTAATGAAAATATATGCATTATTCATTGCAAATGAATTTGTCCATGTGAAAAAATCAAATAATTAGAAAAAACTAAAACTGTATAAAATCTTGCATGCTCTTAACGTGGTTTTTTTCCGAAATGCTGACAGTATCCCATCGCCATCAAGTTAAGCTTATATAAATTTAATTTCACGTGAGATTTTTCTTTTTTCTAAAGATCCAGTGTAAGTTCTTTAATAATTTGCATACCAAATAAACCCTATCGGGTTTCAAATTTTTAGATTACGCTACATGATTGTGGGATATAGAAAAATTGTATACGACTCCTAAGATATCAAAGACTGTTTTCTTCTCATACCTATGAGATTTCCGTCCGTTTTTCTGTAGTAGGTGGAATAGGCGGATTAGAATCTTTGTTATTTCTTGGGTGTTTTTCTGTATAGCTTGATA
>NZ_JAGDQK010000051.1:0-36805 GCF_017498755.1 Bacillus sp. XF8
AAATTTTTTTGAAATTAAGGTGGTAAATGCTATTAAGCTAATAAAACAAAATTCTCCGTAACATGAAAAAACGTTATTCTTTCTCTAGAATCATAGGAAAGGATAACGTTTTTTACATTTGGGGGTAAAACAATTTCTTAAGTGGATGGATGTGGGGTATCGCCACATCGCTATCAAGCTAAGACTTTTATTTGCCCCCATAATGAAAATTTTACTCCTCTACAGTTATTTATGAGATTTTGGTTCATTTTTTCGTTTTTGGGAACAATTAATTTCTTAAGTTGGTGGATAGGTATGATTCCCCTATATAACAAAGAAGGAACCTATCATATTTCATAATAGGTTCCTTCTTTAAATGCAGAAACTTCAAATGTATCGGGTTATACTTCGAATCGTTTCCATAAAAAGATTATAAAGTTGAATTTCTTGTTATATTTTGGCCTAACGATAATGGGATACCATCATCCAATTTTTTTATGATTCAATTTAGGATGAATATCTAGCAAGCGGTTAGTCATAGTAGATAGTGAACTTTTGTCACATTTATAAAGGACAACAAAAATTGAGTGGATAAGGCTGTATTGATAGTTATGTCATACAAACCATGACATTTTGACACTACCGTATGTGACAGAAAAATACTTAGAATTGAAAAAGTAGCTTTTAACGTATTAGCAATGAATGAGGAGGAGAGATTTTAATGACGAAAGCATCAGCTCAAAAAAATTTGCAAGATTTTTATTTCTTGTTATTTACCTTTGTATCCGGATTTTTTTACTTTTGTTTCTATCTGGTCAGCATTACATTTGCATTAGTAATGACGATTATCTTTTTGGGTATTCCCTTGTTGGCGTGGGTGCTGCAAACAACTCACACGTTTGTTCAGTATGAACGTATTCAGACGAAGGTTTATACAGATATATCGATAGAGTTATTCGAACCAAGAAAAAAAGAGGAGGGAGATAAATGGATTAAAGCGAGGGATATAATCCTTAATAATAGCAACTGGAGGGCTATTTTTTGGCTCATGCAGAAATTTTTTGTCGGAATAATGAGTCTTATATGTGCTGTTTTACTGTATGTAATGCCGCTAGTATGTATCGTTACACCATTACTTTTTCGATATTTTAATATATACTTATTGGGCATTGCTGTGAATTCATGGGAGACAGCAATTTCTGTCATGATTGTTGGTTTTATTCTCATCTGGATACATAATCTTATTGGAAACTGCTTGGTTCGAATTATTGGAATGTACACGCGTTCCATGTTTAAAGCTATAAAGGAGTGATAATTTGTTTAAGACTTTGAAACTATGGTTTTGGTATGATTGGGCCTTACTTTGTATACGCTTTATTATTTGGCTATCATTGATACCAGCGACTATCCAACAACAAGATCATTTGACAGTACCACTTTGGATCATAATTCTTTGGGAAGTCGTTTCATTTTCAGTACCTTGGATTTGTTTAATGTTCAGTTATCGCTATTATTTGTTTACTGAAATAATATTATTTGGCGGAGTGTGTTTCTATTTAACTTTATTATTTCCGTCAGCGTATCTTGCTTTTTTAATGCCAACTTTTATGATTGCGGCAAATAGCGTTCATAAATCTTACCGCTGGTCGGGTCCTATCACAATTATTTTGTTCCCGTTGCTCATTGCGATATTTTCCAAAGTGACAGATTTATGGGTAATCATCCTACAACTCAGTTTAGCTTTTGCTATGGGCTCTTTCTTTCGTTTACTGGCTATTAATTACCGTCAAAGTGAAATTATTCGGAACCAGAAACATGTATTGGAACAATACGTATCTCAAGTTGAGCGGATTACATTACTGGAGGAACGTGATAGGCTCTCAAAAGACTTACACGATACGATGGGGCATTCCTATACTTCAATTATTATGGGGATGGAAACATTGCGTATGGAATTAAAGTCTAAAGAAGGAGAGCAACAGCTCGATTCATTATTACAATTGGCCCGTAACAGTATGGAAGAAGTAAGACTGTATTTACACCAATTAGATTTATCACAAGAGTCGCTTCCCTTAGCTGCCACATTACAACAATTGACAGAGGAATTTAAGAAACATGCAAAAGTAAATGTACGTACTCGAATAATAGGGGAAGAGTATATGGTCTCCAAACAATCAAAAATGACACTATATCGGAGCTTGCAGGAATCACTAACAAATGCTGTTCGCCATGGGCATTCGACAGAAATCATTGTGTCACTTCATTTTGAACCACAACAGATAAGATTGGATGTACAGGATAATGGCTGTGGGGTAGAAGAGTGGAAGGATGGCTTTGGATTAACTGCAATGAAAGAGCGTGTAAGTCAGTCACAAGGAAGAGTCATTGTTTATTCCAAAAAAGGGGAAGGGACATTAATTTCATGTGTTTTACCGAAACAAGTACAACTGGCTAATGAACAAATTCGCCTGTGTATTGTCGATGATCATTCTTTTATCCGAGAAAGTCTTCATACAATTTTGGGTGGACAGGAGGATTTACAAGTAGTGGGAATGGCTGAAGATGGAGAACGGGCTTTGGAATTGTGTGAGAGACTAAAACCAGATGTAGTATTAATGGATTTAGAGATGCCAAATCTGGATGGGATTCATGCAACTAAAATGATTAAGAAAAAATGGCCGGACATTCGTGTACTCATTCTGTCAACCTTTCAGGATACAGAAAGGGCAAAAGAAATCATACGAAATGGTGCGGATGGATATTTATTGAAATCCATAGATGGGCGCGAACTAGCTGAATCAATTCGTCTAGTCTATCGTGGAGGCGCGATGATTAATCATGACTTGTTCCATAGAATGTGGGAAGAAAATGAAGAAACAGGATTATTTGAATCACGATCAGATGGAAAAGAGTATGGATTAACGAAGCGAGAACTAGAGATTTTGGAACTATTATCACAAGGAATCCGTTATAAAACAATAGCTTCGACACTTTACTTGTCAAACGGAACGGTAAGAAATTACGCCTCCAATCTCTATGAGAAGCTAGGAGTTAACAATCGAGAAGAAGCCGTACAAAAGGCAAAAGATATAGGATTACTTTCTTGACTCTCTCACTTGAACTAGTTAGCTGAAGTCAATGGGGAACTTACAGATAATACAGGGCATCACTACCCAATCTTAAATTAGAAACTACAATGAAAAATAAAGATTTGGAACCCCTCTGTTTTTCTCTAAATATAGATGTTTAAACAGGTTACTCGGATTTTCATATCGAAAAAGTAAAACACTATAGACGATGACTATAAAATTTGTAGACTATAACTGAAATTGAAACAAGGTATAAGGTAGATGAATATTTTATTCAAACCTATCTTCACAGAGGTCTGGTAAATAGTTTTTATATTGTTGTTTTTGGATCCGTTAGAAAAAATGACTTGATGATTCATATTTCAAATATTCCACAATTGGGCGCTTTAATTGAGCAAAGATCAAAAAAATTATCAAACAAATATAGGGAATTGTCAAAAGAGAATATCAACTTTAATGCTTCTGATACCCCCAACTAAAACTAAAAAATAAAAGAAAAGGTACCCCTGCTGCAAGGTACCTTTTCCAAGGGGTATAACTCATTACCTAAGCGACCGTTGGTTAAGTATACCGCTTAGACTATTACATGAGTTATATTTTTATTATACATTGATCATATCAAAAATATTATCATTAGTGAAATTAACATTCATTATTTTGTAATTCTAAAGCTGCCACCATAATAATAATGTTCAACAAATTTCATAACAGCTACATATGACCCTGGCTCATAAACTGATGTAATAGGTGTTACAAATCTACCATAATTATGCTCAGTACCAGTATCATAAATTGTTTTATATCATTGCATATTTACTACTTCATTCTCATCTTCACTTAATCGATATATCTTTACAATACCTGTATCTTTACCACCTGTATAAATTTTAATGTCAAAAGTATCTCCATGCTTCAAATCACCAACAGCTAATTCTTGTAAGAAGTCTACATTATGATGAAGTGAAAAGTAGTTTTGCCATTGCTAGTCGTCGAAAACCGGTGATGCTTTCTGTAATTAGCTTATTTTTATATTTGTGAGATAGTTTTAGAGACAAAAATAATAGAAAGGGAAAAAAGAAAGGATAAACGCAATCTATACAAGTCTTAATGTAATATATATATTGCATTAATTTATTTATAATTTAATATATAGAATATAAGATAAAAAGTATACAGATTATCTTTACAAACGGGGTGTATTTAATGTCAGTAAGCAAAATAAAAATTGCAAGAACAGAAAAGGGGCTAACTCAACAAGAATTAGCTGTGCTTGTAAATGTTACTCGACAAACCATTGGCCTTATTGAACTTAATAAATATAATCCATCTTTAAAGCTTTGTATTGATATAGCTAAATCACTCGATAAAACTTTAGATGAATTATTTTGGGAGGAAAAATAGAATGGAAAAATTTAAAAATTTGTTTTCACTCAGTACACATTCAGATGAAAGAATTCAGCAAATTGAAATGAAAATTTGGGCTCAATCTGGAATTGTAGTTTTATTGCTAGCCTTCATAGATTTAATAATAAGGGGAGTATACTTACAAAGACCGTTTCTAGAATGGGCTACAGCTCTTGGTATCATTATCTGTTATATGGTATTCTTCTCTATTAGATCCATTTTAGCTGGTGTTTACGAACCAGAAATCGATAACAAGGAAAAATTAAAACAAAAATTAAAAGATAAATTATCTTATACTCTTATTTTATCTTTTTCTGGTGTAGCATACACTATATATCATAGTCAATTACCTCAAGGTATTGTTGGATGGATCTTAGTATGTATAAAGTTCATTCTACTTGTTATTATTTTGTTTGGTATTCAATATTTTATTACTATATTAGCATGGAATAAATCCAATAAAATTCAAGAAGTATAGACAAAAAAGCTTATCTTTTAGCACATAATGATAAGCTTTTTATTATTTTCTTCATATCTTTTTTGTTTTAGGGGTTATTTTGTTTTGTTTGCTTGATAGCGATGGGGTGCACTCTCTTTTTTAAATTAAGTGTAATTTATGTCGCGTTTAGCAATTATTCATTACAAAATGCAAATGATTATTTACATTTTGTTAGTAATCATTTGCAATTACAGTAATTGTAAATGAAGAAAGGGAAGTTATGATGCTAGAAAACAGAGTTAGAGAATTACGGGCACGATTTAGATGGATTCAGCAAGACTTGGCCGATGCAATTGGGGTCACAAGGCAGACAATTGGATTAATAGAAAAAAGTGATTATTCTCCATCTGTCACTATGGCGTTAAAAATAGCTGCTGTATTTCAAGTTACCGTAGAAGAGGTTTTTTATTTAAAGGGAGAGGAACGATTATGATAAAACAGGTTTTAAGATCCCCACTTATAGGGGCCAGTATATTTGTGTTGATTATTGCATTTTTACTATTTTCTCTTATGAATACACAAGTCATTTTAGCTAAGTTATGTTTCGGGATTTTAGTGACGATTACTTTTTTATGGCTCATTCTCACAAGACTTTATAACCGAAAGAATCCTCATGATAAGATTAGATTATTTGGTTTTATACCATCTGAATTTCGTGAAATAGATGAAGGGCAGCAGTGGGTAACCTATAAGGCTTGCCGAAATGTGTATATTTACTATAGCATTGCACTTCCAATAACGGCAGGGATTTGCTTCCTCTTTTCTCAACATAATTTTGTTCCATTATTGTGCATTGGTTTACTAGGTGCAGGTCAATACATTGTCTATTGGTTAACTACTATTCTTATTTTAAATCGTATTTAACAAAGGGGATGAAACAATATGGTGGAGTGGGCTCAAAATGCGGGTGCATTATGGCAATATGTAGTGTTATTTCTTTTAGCTTTTGCCCCATGGATGGATGTATCAATCGTTGTACCACTTGGTATCGCATGGGGGTTACAACCATTTGCAGTAGGAGTAACAGCATTTGCAGGAAATCTTATCTTGGTTCTATTACTTGGCTTTTTCTTTAAACAGTATGCAAAATGGCAAGCAGCAAGAAAACTAAAAAAAGGTATAACAACACCTTCAAAAAAAGAAACCCGATCAAGACAAATATGGGAACGATATGGTATTCCAGGTTTGGCTCTTCTAGCTCCAATTCTCGTAGGAACTGATATTGCAGCCGTATTAGCTTTAACATTTGGATCTAACCGGACACACGTCATAAGTTGGATGACGGTCAGTCTAGCAATATGGACAGTCATTTTTACAGTTGCTGCGATGTATGGGCTTAGCTTTTTAAATATTATTTAGGATATCATGATGATTTTAGGTAATCTAAAATCGTTCACTACCTTAAAATTATGGAGTGATGAGGTAAGTTCATATAATATCAAGACAAAAGCTTTGACCAAAAACATTTGAACACTCAACTAGCTGTACGATATGGTCATAGTACCGTAGCTCACGAACCTATGTGGGTAGAGACACATTGCTATCAAGTTAATATTTTGAAGCATCCCCAAATAAAAAAATTGTACATTTTCATCTGGAGATGTCAATTTTCTCGTTTTGGGGTATTTGCTTTTCTTAGGTTGATGGGCATGTGGTGCTACCCCATCGCCATCAACTTAAGCGTTTAGGCTATTTTTAAAGTTAAAAGCACGTTACTATTCTTTTATATTAACGAGAAAGAGTGACGTACTTTTTATGCATAATTTCAGTGTACACAATGACATTATTTTTTTGCACCAGAACCGGATAAACTACTGGTGTGCTATATTAATCTCCACTTTCCTCGTTATTACAAGCTAATAATGGTTCGTACATCATTATAGCGTGATTCTCCGTTACATATTGATCTTCTACAAACTGTTTCTGTTGGCTATATACTCTACGTTGAATAACATTGTGTCGTATATAACCACCCCAGTATGCGGATTGGATTGAGTGTTCTTTTTCATAAACTTCATATTGATAAAGCTGCGGATAGGCTGTTCTCCATTCACCAACTAAATGTTTATCTGTGATATAAAGGTGAAGTTGATACGATTGATCCGTTTCATTTTTAATTTGTAAGTCCAAATAGTTATAGGAACAAGTCGCTCCGCTTCCAAACGGCTGGGTTCGCTTGGAATCAGGAAAAACATCAAAGCTATGACGATATCGCTCTGTTACTGTCAGTGGTGTATGTAAGGTCATCCAATATATTAAATTTGAAAGCTGACAAAGCCCTCCCCCAATACCTGCTTGAAAAGATCCATAGTGTAGTATCATACCTTCTACATACCCTTTTCTCCTAGTAGGCTTACCTATTAAACGCCAGTAAGAGAATGTTTCTCCCGGTCTAATGACGATACCATCTAGCTGTTTAATGGCAATCTTTAAATTAACAACTTTATTCTGTTGATACCACATATCTACATCCTTGAGCTTACGAAGTAGTATCGTTCGGTGCTGAATCGCTGTACAGGGTAACTTTTCTTGTTGTAAAGTTTTTGCGTATGTTTTTCCGTCTGCTAACCACTGGATGTACCTCTTTGTAGAGTAATACCATGTTCCTAGCATAATACGATACTTAGAACGCTGTTTAGGACGTAAGTTCACTATATTCATTTTATTTCCTCTCTCTATCGTTTTCATATTTTGACCTGGTCAAGAAAAACTAGAACACAAATTAGATTACACAATCGATTTTGAGTATTGGTAAGGAGCCAATCCATTTAATGCTGAATGGCGTCCCGCCACACATCCATCAACTTGAATATTTAGACTATTAATTAAAAGCGCGTTACTATTCTCTTATATTAATAAGAAAGGGTGACGCGCTTTTTATGAATATGAATCCAATACAAGAGTTGTCTTTATTTGCCGAAGAGTTATATCAATATATGTCTCCTGCTAGACTTAATCAATTAGCTATAGAAGCTGGCGGAATGAAACGAAAACGTAAGTGCCATGGGCACCATTTTTTATCTTTATGTGTATGGCTAAATCAACAAATCGCTACTACCTCTCTTACTCAACTTTGTAGTCAATTAGAAGCTTCAACAGGAATTTTATTAAGTCCTGAAGGACTTAATCGACGATTTAACTCTGCTTCTGTAGCCTTCTTTCGAACTGTATTTGCTGCACTTCTACAAACTAAAATTGGAGGGTTATCTAAGATTTCTCATTCTCTTTCTGCTTACTTTGAGCGCATTCTCATCCTTGATTCTACAACCTTTCAAGTTCCAGATCGATTCGCATCTACTTATCCTGGTGCCGGAGGATGTAGTCATAAAGCTGGTGTAAAAATCCAACTAGAGTATGACTTGTTGAGTGGAGAATTTTCTGATGTGAAAATTGAACCAGGAAAACGAAGTGATCAGGCGTATGGTGCGACTCGAACA
The DNA here is from genome assembly GCF_017498755.1 of Bacillus sp. XF8. Taxonomy (NCBI): domain Bacteria; kingdom Bacillati; phylum Bacillota; class Bacilli; order Caryophanales; family Bacillaceae; genus Bacillus; species Bacillus sp. XF8. The sequence continues at coordinate 8,409 of NZ_JAGDQK010000051.1, forward strand.
GGCCTGACACAAAAGAATGAACTATATATTCGTGACTTAGGATATTTTCGTTTACAAGACTTTAAGTCTATCCAAAAGAAACAAGGATATTATTTATCACGTCTTAAATTACCAACTAAAATATATAGAAAAGAATTCGAAACAGTGGTATTTAAAACAAAACCCTCTCAATCGAGGCCGGTATATATACAAATTCATTTGGAAGACATCATGAAACAATTACAACCTGGCCAAGTGTATGAGTTACATGATGTCTATGTAGGGAGTAAAGACAAACTGCCTACTCGTATTGTGGTTTACAGATGTACGGAGGAGCAAAAACAGAAACGCTTACGTGATCGAGCTATTCGCGAAAAGAAAAAAGGAATTACATATACAGAGCGTACGAAACTTTTACAAGGAATTACGGTATATATGACAAACATTCCTACGGAATGGGTACCAAAAGAGAAAATCTATGATTTATATTCACTGCGTTGGCAAATTGAGCTGTTATTTAAAATATGGAAATCTTGGTTTCAAATTCATCGTTGTAAATCTATTAAACAAGAGCGGTTAGAATGTCACCTTTATGGACAACTTATTAGTATACTATTATGTTCTTCTACTATGTTTAAAATGAGGGAACTCCTGTTACATAAGAAACAGAAAGAGCTAAGTGAATATAAAGCGATGTACATAATTAAAGATTATTTCTTACTTTTTCATCAAGCATTACATAAGAACACCCAAGAATTATCAAAGATTCTCCTTCGTCTGTTTAACCTTCTACAGCGAAACGGACGAAAATCTCATCGATATGAGAAAAAAACAGTCTTTGATATTTTGGGTGTTGTTTACAATTATACCACTCCGACTCATCAAGTGGCATAGTAAAAAAATTCAAACCCGTCAGGGTTTATTTGATATGCCTACTTTTATAACATCTATAAACGATAATAAAATACTACGTGAAAAGACCGCATTTTGTATAAAAATATTCCTTAAGTTGATGGGTGTGTGGTGCTACCCCTAATTGATCGTGCTGCATTAGGAGCTACAAAGGTTCCGCTTCCTGTGATTGCATAAATTAACCCTTTGACCTCAAATAGTTTATAGGCCCGGGTAATCGTTGTAAAATTTAAATCAAGAAAATCCGCCAATTCGCGTTGCGGAGGCAACTTTGTTCCTGGAGCTAAAAAGCCATTTATAATGTCATGTTCAAGCAGTGACGTTATAGAGGAATAAAAAGGCCGCTTTAATAGTTTCTTATCAGGTTTCCAGGACATTGGATAATTATCAAATGAATTTACTGGCATACTACACCTCTATTATTATATTTCGTACATAATAACATTTATTGTATGGATATTATTAACTATTGAATTTATAAAGAATATCCTACAGGGTTCTGGTGCAAAGATAAAATAAAAGAGAATATAACTCATATATTTCTAGCGGAATTCTATTTAAGTTCATGCCAAAAACGCCATCCTTTCCTATGATTCTACAGAAAGACTAACGTATTTTTTCATTTTAAGGAAATTTAATTTTGTTAGCTTGATAGCGATAGGAGATCCCCCCTATGTTCTCTTTATAGTAACTAATCCCTCTTGATTTTTTTCATGATCCCATTCTACTTGAATTTCGAATGTTCCTTCTTCAAAAAACAAAGGGAATCTTCTACGAATGGATTTTTGCATAGGAAGATTGTAAGCTTCATTGATATTCACCCAAACAGCTTTTCCTTCTGGCGAGTCTTGAAGCAAATCCCCCTTAAAGTCCTTTGTAAGATAGTTAAATATCATATATCGGTCTTTGGCGATTGGATTAACATATTCATAAATCCCTTTATAAACAAGGTTGCTAACTTCAAGACCAGTTTCTTCTTTAACTTCTCTAATGGCACTATTAACAATACTTTCCGGAAATTCTACTTTTCCTCCAGGAGGAATGAATCCTTTGAAATCGTCATGTTTTCTGTCAAGAAGTAAAACCTTGTCCTTATTTTGAATCATACATACCGTCCAAATTTTATAATTTACGCCATTATTCATTTGGTTTCTCCCTCATTTTTTATCTAAATTCTACCATAATTTTCAAGAATTATATTAAACTATTTTTACCATGTTAGTGAAATAAGAAAGAGGAATGCCGTTCTCTTGTGCGATGATAATAAAGTTGTTTAATTTACAATAAAGTCGTTTAAAACATAATAAAGTTATTTGAAATATATTACTTCGTTTTCCTTTTCTTTAACTAAAGGGCAGGTTAGTTGAATGAAAATCGAAGAAGGATAATTACAATTAAACAGGAATTTACACTCATTGATATATATTTAGGGAGGATACCATATGAAATCGTTAATTGAAGAGTACAGCCATGGATATAAGATGATAAGGGAATCCATTAAAGGATTGTCTGAGGAAGAGATTAGATTCAAACCAGGAAAGAATAAATGGAGTATACATCAGATCATTATTCATATTACAGACTCTGAATTGGTATCTACACATAGACTGAAAAAAGTTTTGTCCGAGGCTGAACCAATTTTGACATCGCCTGACCAGGAAGCTTGGGCGAATTCATTGGATTATGAGCAATTAGATCGTGAACAATACCTACTTCTTTTTAAGATACTTCGCTCCAGTATGCTCCCTATTATTCGCAATTTGACAACAGAGCGAATTGAGAGAGTTGGAGTTTATGTAGATGCTGGACGATTCACATTCAAAGAATTATTAGAATTTCGTGTCCAACATATTCGAGGACATCTCGACCAAATTGAAAGGGTAAAAAAAGCCTTTAAGGAGAAGCACGTATAAAAAATAATGATAATCTTATTAAACTAAAGAGGGCTTTAGTGAAAGAACAACATTAAACATCTTTATTGTTTGTCAAATACCTTAAATGAGATCCTAAATCAATTTTTTAAATAACTTTAATAACCACCTATCAATTTATAGATAGGTGGTTATTGGATTTGTGGTGGAAAAGTTAAACAACTTTATTTTTTTCAACACATCTCTCATATCCTAAATCTTCGTTTTAGGGATACTTCAAAATATTAGGTTGATGGGCATGGCGTGCTCCCCTATAATGGATTATTATTTTTATAATGGAAATGATACGCATGCAAAAAACCGATTCTCTTCAGACTCAAAAGAATCGGTTTCTAGTTTTATCCTCTAGATAATATTGGATAAAGGAATGAGGAAGCTGAGATATTATCACTTGAGAGCATTAATTGTAACTTTGGCAGCTTGCGCGATCAATTCATTATCATAGGTAGCATCTTTCTTATCTCGACTGGACAGAATTGCAATGATAATGGGTGCTCTATTTGGTGGCCAAACGATTGCAATATCATTTCGTGTTCCGTAGTTTCCGGCTCCTGATTTGTCACCGACTTCCCAGTCTTTTGGTGCGCCAGCGCGGATGAGTTTGTCTCCTGTAGCGTTTCCACGCATCCAATCTGTAAGAATTTTACGTTTGTCAGCTGGGAGCTCATTTCCGACTGTGAAAGCCTTAAGATCGGTAGCAAGTGCTTTAGGTGTGCTTGTATCACGGATGTCACCAGGAATAGCTTCGTTTAACTCTGTCTCAAAGCGATCTGCCTGAGTAACCCTATCACCAATTTGTCTGAGCGCCTTTTCAAACCCTTTAGGTCCGTCTAGCTTTTTGAATAAGAGATTCCCTGCGGTATTATCACTGTAACGAACAGCCGCTTCTGCAATTTCTCCAAGTGTCATACCGGTATCTACATGTTTCTCTGTAATGGGTGAATATTCAACTAGGTCATCTTTTGTATAAGCGATAACTTCGTCGAGTTTATCAATTGAGTTTTTCTGTAGCACTGCTCCTGCAGCCAAAGCCTTGAAGGTTGATGCATAAGCAAATCTTTCATTAGGTCGATAAGTTATTGTTTGGTTTGTACCAGTGTCGATAGCATAGACACCCAGTCGAGCGTCAAACTTTTTTTCAAGTTGAGCGAACTCTCGATGAGTTGCATGATTTGTATGTTTAATTTTCTCTGTTTTTTCTTTTGCTTCAACTTGCAATGGTTCACCTATAAAAAATTTTACGCTTGCAAGACTTAAACTTAGTATGCCAACACACATCCCTACTTTTAGCATCCTTTTACTTTTCAAAATGATCATTCCTTTCAGATTTTTAATCCTTAAAACAAATGTTAAATTAGATACAATGTATTCAATTTGAACATCAGTTTTTAAAATTACACTTAATAGACAATCTAAATAGCAATATTGTTCCATAACTTATAAAAAAATAATTTAACCTTAAGATAAAATAGAATCTACATAGAGAAGGGTTTTATGCTACATACAAGAAGCTTTGAATTTCTTGAGCAAATAGTTGTAATTCATCAGATACAGAAATAGACATAGAAAAACGCTATCCTTTCCTATGATTCTACAGAAAGAATAACGTATTTTTTCATTTTAGGGGGTATTTTGTTTTGTTAGCTTGATGGGCATGGGGTATTTGTTTTTCTTAGCTTGATGGTGATGGGGTGGTACCCCTAGAGATACAAAATTTCGTTTAGGGAGTAGCTCTTTATACTTTCTTATAAAAATATATATGCTTTAATTGGAGTTGTACATCATGATGGTCTTTATCTACTAGACTTGCCTAATCACATCATTGAATTTTTGCATAGACACAAGTGTCAGTAAGCTTTTTTCCATCAGCGGAAAAGTCTTCATTTCTTAGAATACCCTCTAATTCATAACCTAATTTCTCAGGGATAGTACGACTTTTAGTATTGGTTGATTCACATCGTATTTCTAATCTTCTTGCTCTTAAATCTACCATCGCAAAATGAGTTAATACATGTATTACTTCAATAACACATGATCATTCTTAAGAATGTCATTGAAATGTACCAATAGATTCTAGTGCAGCAAAATAAATTGTGCTATGATGTGAGCAAATATAAAGCTATCTAACGGAGGGATTCACATGCCGCATGTTGTGTTTCGTGGAATTACTACTGAACAATTAAAACGCATAAGCAAGCCATTAGTAGAAGAGCTCGCAGAGATTTGTGAGTGTGGTACGGATAATTTTACGTTGGAACTACCAAGTTCTACGTTTGTATTCAATGGAGAAGAAATAGAAGCGTTTCCTCTTATTGAAGTGAAATGGTTCGAGCGTGGACAGGAAATTCGTGATCGATTTGCCAAGGCCATTACTACATATGTAATGGATTTTGGACTTCCAGAAGTAGAGGTTGTATTTACGGTTTTCACAGAATCAGCGTATTATATTAACGGGAAGCATTGTGCAAGCTAGAGCTATTTGAAAGATTTTTGTAACATTTATAAGGGGTAGAACCACATTGTTTTTCTTAGCTTGATTGTGATGTGGTGCTACTCCTATATATAATCAATGTTTGCAGCATACTTTTGAACAAACTATATTCCAAAGCTACAGATAGCTCTTTTTTTGAAAATTTTTCCTTTCATGTACTTTATCAATGATCTTATACCATAATTTATTGAGGCTCCTAATATAAATAATGTTAATATACTTCTAATCGTGGCCAGTGCTGTCTTCTATAACACCTTCAATCTATGAGGATTAATTATTTCAGTTAACCCACCAATTAGGCATAACCTTAACAAATTCTAGTTTTGGTGCCATAGGAAATAATGCAATAAAATCTGTATGCTTACTTTGATGTAAGGTTTCATAGTAACGATGACTCAGTGCTTGTCCCGTGTGCATAAATTTATAAAATTCATGTGATGGAGCTAAATCATGAAATCCAGTAACTGCACCAGAACCATCTCTATATTGTACGACATAAGCAAAGGCATCAATATCAGGTGCTCCAGGTACTAATGGGTTAGGAGATGCTGTTTTCATTGCAAATGCGGCTTTTTTAGTAGTTCTTGTGTCTATACGTATTGTCATATCGTTGACATTAGCTTTATCTGATATTGATTTACCAGACGAGTAATATCCAATTGTATATCCAGTGTCTGGAGAGTAATTAATACTTGGTGGCTGATTTAGCCATCCATCCACAGTGCGTTGCCACTTTACCAACACATCTAATCTAGTTCTGAAACTATTATGTAATCGATCAAAGTAGCGGTTATCCCCATCAAATTTTACAAGCCAAGTAGGAGCATACCCTGGTGCAGGAACTCTGTATTTTGGGATAAATGTTTGATATCTAAAGAGATATCCTCCGTCCGTTACATCATCTGAATAAGCTGCTGCTTTTTCGTCATCGTTCCCAGTACTATAAAATGTATTGTCATTATATACTAGTGTTCCAATACTTTTATTTTCACATTCAAAATCTTCTTTTGCGTACTCTGGAATTTCAACATTACTATTTTTAGATGCCTGCTTTATTTGTTCAATTTTTTCATTTGGTAATCTTTTTAAACTTTTCACTTCGTATGTTGTAAATCGTTCATTACTATTACTTATCTGAACATTATTATTTATATCTTTTGAAGCCGATTTACTAGTGTTACGATCAACAAATTCTGTACCGTTTACTGTACCAATTTGAATCCCATCTTTATATACTTGATACTCCCCATCACTAGGAATATTTCCCCATGTTAATTTAACAGTGCTACCAGACTGTATAGTGTTTATATAGGAATCTGTCATCGGATATGAGAGTTCATACGATCTGGGGACACTATTAAATTTTTAAGTTGATAGAGATAGAGCGGCATCCCTATAACGTGAGTACTATCGGAAAGTCCTACAGCGTCTACAAGATATTCTCTGTTCGCGCCATTTTGATTGCTTCTTCACGATTGTTGACGCCGATCTTCGAGTAAAGGTTCGAACAGTAATTGCGTATCGTTCCCTCCGATAAAAACAACTTAGTGGCAATTGACTTGTAGCGAAGCCCGTTCGACAAATGCTCCAGAATTTCCATCTCGCGTTTCGTAAGTCCGTACGGGTAGCTTTCCTTACTTGAGCCGATCTTCTCCAGTTGCTCACGTTGACGCTTCATCTCTTCGAAGACTCGCGTAGCGACCGATTGATCGATCCAGGTCCCTCCGTTATAAATAAGTTTCAGAGCTTCCATCATCTCTCGTGGATGAATTGACTTCAGTAAGTAGCCTTCCGCTCCGTGTTCCAATGCAGTTGCTGCTTGCAAGGAATCCTCAAACGTTGTCATGAGCACAATCTTCATATCAGGCCATCGCTGTTTCATCTCAAGTAAAGCCTCAAGTCCGTCCATTCCCGGCATACGAATATCCATTAATACGATATCAGGGTGGAACTGCTCACAATGTTCTAATGCTTCGCGCCCATCCTTCGCCTTACCAACTATGGTAAAATCAGCATGCTGATCCAAAACTTGCTCTAAACTGTCGGTAATAAGTGCCTGATCATCAACGATCAACAGGCGGATCGTGTCATGTACAAGTTCTGTCTGCAACGGAATATTACATATGACAAATGTTCCTTGCTCAGCTCCAGAATGAACCGACAATGTGCCGTGATATTGTTCAAGCCGTTCCTTCATCCCATTGAACCCAAATCCGAATTGAATTTCTTTCATTCCGACGCCGTTATCTTCAATCTGTAACCGAAGCTGTTTCCTATCGAAATGCAGTTGAACGGCTATCACGCTCGCCTTGCCGTGCCGAACCGCGTTTGTTAGAGACTCTTGAAGGCAACGATATAGGCAAAAGTTTATTTTTTGCATGACTAGAGTCTCATTGCCAATCACACGGAATGTAACCGTTGTACCCGTCGACCTCATAAATTCTTCGGTTAATTGTCTCAACGATTCACTTAACGAATAATTTAATGGATTATGAGAGAGCTGATGAAGATGCTTTCGGATATCATCCAGACTGTTTTGGGCAATACCGACAAGAGAATCAATTCTCTCAAACTGCGAATCTGGCACTGACGCTCGCAATGATTCGACACCGACGATAAGAGAGGTAAGAGTATGGCCAATTGTGTCATGCAGCTCATGTGACAGCCGGTTGCGTTCTTCTAGCAGCGTAAGCTCCTCAATCCGCTTAATATGTTGCTCCAGCAACAGCTTCTGCCCTTGTATAATTTGGGCTTGCTTATGGTACTGAATTAATATATTAAATGCCATCCCAATGACAAAACCAAGGCTGCAGCTAAAGATAGACTCATATGGGAGATGATTAGCGATCCAGCTGTTCAATGCTGGGAATACGATTCCACAGAGGACACCTGTCCACACATAGTTTTTTTGAATGTTTGCTAAACCAATAATCATTACGAGTAAAATGAAAGACCAAAGCAATCCCGGCGCTACGTAAGCTAAATAAAGATAATATAGGCCTGATGCCGTGACATCGACTGCAAGATACCAGTCTTCTTTCTTATATCGGACGATTAATGGAACAAAGTAAACGACGATAGCAAGAGAAAGTACAATCCAAAGTGACGCATTGATTAATAATGAATGTATAAAATCAGCACTTATAATAACGAACAGCCAAAACGTTCGTACGGATACAAATATCCAATCATACCAAAACCACTTTTTCATTACTGAGAACATAGATTATGCACACCTACTTGTATTTTTTTGAGATCAACTTTCTAATGATTTAGATTTATCATGCGGTATATCTTCCAATTCGTCAATAGATAGTGGAAGGACGGTCAGACACTGGCTGTAAAGTATGTCATATAAGAAAGGTGACAGTTTATCATACGGTTTATGTGACAGATTTACGCACGCTGTCATGAAACATTTAGTCACTTCGTCACTATGCTATTTAACAATTTCGAAGTTAAGGTGAGGGAGTGAAGCAACAGAAAATTTCAAAATAATAGGAGAGATGTGTTATGAAATCATTCATCATTAAAAAAGGAACTGCACTTGCCTTAACAGCGACTATACTGGCTGGGACACTAGTATTACCTACTAATAGAAATGTAAACGCAGTGTATAAACAGACGCCCACCAAACAGGCTGTTGATAAGGCTGCTAATACTGAAAATATTCCAGGTGTTATTGTTGCCGTGAAAAATGGAGATGTAAACTGGTCATATGCTTCTGGTGAGGCAAACATCGAGAGAAATCATAAGGTGGATGCTGATTCTGCTTTCAGGATTGGAAGTACAACGAAGACGTTTGTTGCTACAGTTGCATTACAGCTTGCTGGAGAGAAGAAGCTAAGTCTGGATGATACGGTAGAGAAATGGATCCCGGGGTTCGTAAAGGGGAAAGGCTATGATGGAAACAAAATTACAATTCGACAATTATTAAATCATACGAGTGGAATTCCAGACTTCTTGACTCCAGAGTTTAAGAATAAATTACTTGAAAATCCAAGCGCAAATTATACACCTGAACAGTTAATTACTCGTGCTTTGGAGCTAGATCCAGTAACGGGGTGGGCATACTCGAATACAAATACGGTTATTGTAGGACTTATTATCCAGAAGGTTACTGGAGAGACATATGCCGAACAGGTTAAGAAACGAATTATTGAGCCACTCGGACTTAAAGAAACATTCCTTCCTGGAAGCTCGATGGATATTCCGAAAAAAAATGCTCGTGGCTACTTGAATACGGGAGATAAATTAGTAGATATTACTGTGCTTAACCCGTCATTTGCTAATGCTGGAGGTGAGATGATTTCGACAGGAGAAGACTTGACGACGTTTTTTCGTGCATTATTAGGTGGAAAGCTGTTGACGCCGGAGATGCAAAAGGAAATGATGACGAGTACAGCTGATTCCCCGTTAGGAAAGTATGGGCTTGGCATACATGCAACAAGATTGCCGGACGGTACCGAAGTATGGGGGCATGGTGGTGGAATTCCCGGATTTACTAACTTTGCAGGTGGAACGGAAGATGGTCAACATGTCATCTCGATAAATATCAATGTACTAGGAGCAGAAAAACATATCAAGAATATTTTAGTCTCAGAATTTGCAGGGAAAACCAAAAAGGAAGTTATGGATAAAGAAAAGAAAAGGAACCATCGAGAAGAAGTCAAATACGTAATCGATCAGGTAGTAACCAATAAAAAAATCCCAAGTGTCATAGCAGGCGGATTAAAGGACGGTAAGCGCTGGTCTTATGCTACAGGGACAGCGAGTTACGAGGTACCGCGCGCAGTAGAACCGAACTTTTCATTTCGTATTGGAAGCGTCACGAAGACGTTCACAGCTTCCGTTATACTGCAGTTGGCTGAGGAGAAACAATTAAACCTTGATGATTCGGTTGAAAAATGGTTACCAGGAATCGTACAGGGTAATGGGTATGACGGTAACAAAATTACGATTCGTCAGTTATTGAATCATACAAGCGGGATTGCATCCTATACAGATTTGGATATGCGAGATATTACCTTGCCTCAAAATCCATACCGTTACTATACTGCTGATGAACTTATCAGCCTGGGACTTGCCAAGCCACCTGTATTTTCACCAGGGGAGGGTTGGGACTATTCAAACACCAATACTGTGCTAGCTGGTCAAATTATTCAAAAGGTAACAGGAGATACCTATGCAGAGCAAATCAGAAAACGCTTCATCGAACCACTTGGGCTAAAGGAGACATTCGTAATGGAAGCAAATTCTCATATACCAGGTGAGCATGCTACAGGATACAATATGGACAGATCGGGTCATTTGTATGATTTAACAGAAATAAATCAATCATGGGCAAATGCAGCGGGAAATATGGTTTCATCTATCAAAGATTTAACTACCTTCTTCAGTGCGTTGTTGGGCGGAAAGCTTCTAAATCAAGAGATGATGGAACAGATGCTCACGACAGTAGATTCACCTATTGGTAAAGTCGGATTAGGAATTTATGAAGAAAAAACACCGGATGGGCAATCATATTGGGGGCATGCCGGCGGTACTTTCGGGTTTGAATCGAGAGTAGGTGGCCCTCTAGGAGGGGAGCATATTTTGGTAACTTCCATCAATGCAGTAGGTCCGGAAGTCATAGCGGGTCGGGATAAAATATTCAATAAAGAGTTTGGCCGTTAAGTTTAAACCCGACATTGAGCCCTTTATTGGTTCTGTTGCAAAGTTGTCTAAGCGAAATTAAAATGTAAGAAAAATGATTTGGGGAGCATGATGCATGGGATATTTTAAAGGAAAACAGTTCAAGAAAGATATTATTTTGGTAGCCGTCGGCTATTATTGCCGTTTTTCTTTAAGTTATCGTGATGTATCTGAAATCCTGAAAGAACGTGGAGTTTCCATGCACCCAACAACAATCATGCGTTGGGTGCATGAATATGGCAATTTAATTTATCAAATTTGGAAGAAGAAAAATAAATCAGCACATTTCATATGGCATTTAGATGAAACCTACATCAAAGTCAAAGGAGAGTGGTGTTATCTTTATCGTGCGATTGATCAAGAAGGATACACATTGGATATCCAACTTCGTAAAACAAGGGATCATCAAGCCGCCTATATGTTTATGAAAAGGTTAGTGAAAGCTTTTGGAGAACCAACGGTTCTCACAACAGACAAGGCTCCTGCCCTACTTTGTGCGTTCAAAAAACTGAAAAATAAAGGTTTTTATGTGCATACGAAACATTGCACAGTTAAGCATCTTAATAATCTCATCGAACAGGATCATAGACATATCAAGCAACGTTTTTCAAAATCCGCAGGATTTCAAAATCTTCGCCACGCTTCACGTACCTTGAAAGGAATCGAAACTATTCATGCTATATATAAACGAAACCGCAATTTGCAGCCAAACTGCGGTTTTTCAACGTACAAAGAAGTACACAAATTATTAGTCACTGCCTAAATGGTTCCCCTCATTTATTAATACCTGTTTCTGCTTTTTGAAACTTTGCAACAGAACCGGAGGATTCAATGATAAATTTTGATGAGATAAAGAGGCAGATGCTTCCAATAATTAACTCTGAAGATGTATATGTAATCTTAGATGTAGACCGAACAATAATCAATGGAACTTCGTGGTATTATGCTTGTAAATATGCAGATTTATTAATATCAAAAAAGAATATTAAAGATTTTATTCGTTTCAATGATATGGCATATGGTGAGAATAGTTTAAGTTTAGAGTCATTTAGAGAAAAAACGCTAAATTTAATCACAAGTACATATAGTAAAGAGTTTATAAAGCTAATGAAATCAGTAAGAGAAGTTGATTACACTTTTAAGGAAGGACTAGAAATTGACCAATTAAAACTTTATTTCTCTGGAATTTTCATATCTAGAGAATTGACTGTATATTCTGATGTTGTGCGATACATAAAGTATATGCATAGGTTTTTCGGTTCTAGATTAAAACTGATATTTTTAAGTTCAGGCTATCAAGAATTTATAAGAGGTGTAGTTGATGGGATATTCAAAAATAACTTCGATGAGAATATTGACTATTCAGTAATCGGGTCTGAAGTTGATATCATTAACGGGAAATTAAGGGAAGTTTATTTTATGAGTCAAAAAAATAAACAGAAGATAGTTGAAGCTCTAATTGAAAATGGTGCGAATATAGAATTATTAGCAGATGATTCGTCTGAAAATCCAGAGTTGTTTGAGTGCGTATTGAATAATGGGGGGAAAGCACTGCAAATTGATTATGCTAAAGGGCAATCACTTAGCAAAGTTTGGTCTGAGTTTTGTGAAAGTTTTGATAGTAATAGTTTAAAGAACCATCTAATGTTTGAAGACATAAGAAATAAGATATGTAAGGTAAATATGAAGAATGATTATATGGACTTTCTATCAAATAAAACAAATGAAATAGGTATATTTACATTAACTTATGGAGAGTACGTTGAAGCATTGTGTTATCTACTAGATAGCATAAATTTAGAAAAAGGGAATGAGATAGAATCATTATTATCACAAATGTTTATGATTAAGAATGATGTTGTACATTTGAGGGGAAAATTATATTACTATTGGGTTCCTCAATATGTATTTTTAGACACAAGAGATATCATTGAAGGATATTTAGAATTATTAAGAGTAGTTAAGAAATTATTGGGAGAATTATCTGAATGTAAGCTGATTGATAGGCATATTAACAACTATTATGTTAGAACGATAATGATATCAATATTGGAACACTTACAACATGCATTGTTAATTTGCTTAAATACAATTGAGTTAGCTTCGATATCTGAGGAATCAACTCCAGTAGTTGATTTTGGATTAAGGGATATAATCCAATTAACTACAGATTTAATATTTGGGTGCATTGAGGGAAACTCTATAAACGAGGATGTATATAACTTAATACAAAGTCTTAATGAGGATATCCTCGTTAGGTGGATGAATGATTACAAAATGTACCATAAAGGTATGAGAGAACTTGATAATATTGTTTCAATATACAAATCTGTTAAATCAATAATTGATAATGAAAGATTTAATTCAATCGATTATGTTATATCTTTTGCATACGGGGGAATTTCTCTAGGTTATTCATTAGTATCATATTTAAAAGTAAATAATGTGAGGAAACTATTTCCTATAATCATCAATTGTCACTATAGTTCAAAAAACAACAACGTGATAACAAATCGGAACCAATTTATAACGATGGTGATTGGTTGTATAGATATATCCCACAATACTACAATGAACATATAGAGAATATAAAGACAAATCATTGTAGAATACTGTTGTATGATAACAACTCTACAACTTTGAACACTCTTGAAAAATGTAAACTTTATTTGAAACAATTTTCAAATGAAGTTTTATGTGCTGTAGTCGCATTTAATTACGATAATTTGTGTCAATACCTATTGCAAGAACAAATATCTGAAACAATGTCACTTTATTGGTACAGTATATTAGATTTTAATCCTGTAGAGGAGTATGTATCAGCATTCAATACATGGAATTCTAGTAGAAAGTCTAAAATAATTGAAGATACTTATTTTGAATGTGACAGCAGTAAATATAATGTAGTTGAATTCAATTCTTTAATTAGACATGGAAAGATATTCAAACTTTGTAGAGTACATAATATAGTTGACTTGGATATGGCAATTAGAAATGGTGTAAATATGATAGGCATTCATGCAGTTAACACAGACCATGTTAGATATTTAATTAATGAGGATATACATGCACCATTAAAAGTAACAACGCATATTGATAAGAATTTACCTGTATCAATATATGAAATTAACAGCATTAGGAAACTTATTGAAAATATAAATGATAGTGTTCAGATAGCTTTAGTCTTAGAAAAAAAGATGTGTGAGGAAAAGATTAACACTTGCTTAAATTATTACGGAATGAGTAATAAGGATATTCTTCTTCAACTTCAATATCGAGTTGATAAAGCGCATATTAGAAACATTAAAGATAAAATAACTTCTAGAATCATTTGTACAATAGGTTTGAATCAAATGGATTTTTACGAATATTTCGATAAACTTGATAATTTACTTGATCCAAAGACTGATTTTATATTACTAGATATGTCAAAGCATCAACCGGATTTCATAAATGGTATTTTTAATGGTGAAGAAAATTTGTCTAATATTATCAAACTAAAAAGCATAGTTAAAGGACTAAGAAATAATAAAGTACCAATTCTAGTAGCTGATGATACAACCGTTTCTCAAATGCGAGAGTACTTAGTAGAATTATCAAATAATAATGTTCTAGTAGCTGGAATTGATATGCAGAATGCTGTTGAACTTGAAAAAAGTAATCAAAAATATCAAATCGTAGAGACTTTGGGATCAAAATATCAAATGAAAATTAGAAAATCGCCTGACAAATTAAAAGAATGGTACGACTTTTCATATAATGAGCTACGCAATTATTAAGGAGTGATGTTAATGAAAATGATAGTAGTTGACTTAGATGGTACATTGTTGAACTCAAGCAAGCAAATTGATGATTATTCTGTTGAAGTGTTAAGTGAAGTTATGAAAAACGGACATATCATAGTATTTGCAACTGCGAGACCTTACAGAGATATAAAAAGGATTTTACCGGATAATTTAAATAAGAATGTGGTTATTTGTTATAATGGTGCTACTGTTATTAGCGATGACAAAGTATTATTTGAAAAAGGAATAACTTATTCAGTTACTAGAAATATACTTAATCACTTCTTAGATCATAACTATTATCAAATTTGTTTAGAAATAAATGATAAACTATATTCGAATTTCAATACTAAAGAATTCTTTGGTAGTTCTGAGTTCGAGTTAATAGATTTGAATACATTTGACTATGATTTAGTTCATAAAATTATCGTCTGCTCAAAGGACGGTATTAAGCAAAGGATAGTAGATAATATTCCAACAGAATGTAGCCCTGTAATCACTGATGATGCTACCTTATGTCAAATTATGAGTACAAATATATCGAAATGGAATGCAATTGAGTATTTAATTGAAATGTATGGTGTACAAAGAAGCAATATAATATCATTTGGCAATGATTTCAATGATTTTGAGATGATAAAATACTCTAGTGTTGGTGTAGCGATGGGAAATGCAATAGATGAATTAAAGGAAATTGCTAATTATATAACTACTGACAATGATAATTATGGAGTTGCTAGATATTTAAAGGGAAGTGTACTCAATGCATGATGAATATGTAGATATTATATCTCCTATAGAGATGAATAAAGTTAAAGAAGTTATAAATTATAAAAGTAATTCTAGCATAATTAACATAAACGATATGTATTACTTGGTTGTTAGTAAGAAGATTAAAAATGATTTTGCTATTAAAATACCAGACTGTTATGATACCTATTTGAAAGAAGAAAAGGATATTTCAAATAGATATCTAAAGAATCGCTTGAGTTATGGGTCAAAAGATTCGTGCATAGTAGATATGCAAGGGATAAAAAATTTCATTAACGCTAAAAATCTTGAATTTGATGATAGTACAGTAAGACTAATTTTAAAGACACTAGGTTTTATAGTTGATGATAATGAATATTTAAGAATAGGAGTCTCAGGTGCAGATGAAAACCTAGATCATCCAGGTGGGGAAGTAGTGGAAGATGCTGTGATAAATGGTTCAAATGGGAGTGGAAAATCCAATTGTTACTCAGGTTATCTTGAATCAAGTGAAGGGTTCAGTAAAGGTATCAGGTTAGGTAAAGATGGTGTTATGCTGGATGGTAGAATAGTTTATTCACATACTGCATATTTACGAAAGAATAATCAAAAACTATCATTGTCTAATGGATTGTACTTCTCAATAGATAATAAGGCAAACTTTGATTTACTGTGTTATATTAAAGAAATTGCAGAGAAACTAGGGATAAAAGCATTTTCAGTTCAAATGACGATATTCAACAAAAAAAGAAGTTGTGACGGTACTATGATCAAAGGTAGAGTATTGAAGAAAAAGCCAATTTTTAAATTTAGTAGTATTGCAGATGCTCAAGAGATAGGGAATGAAAAAGAATTTTTGATGAATAATCAACAAAGACTAATTGCTTTTGGTACTTATTACAGAAGGTGTGAACCAGAATGGGTAGAGTTCACTAAAGGTAGGGAGTATGAAAGATTTGGCCACATTCATGCGAGGTTAGTTAATAATGTAACAAATAATCAACATGAAGTATTTCATTTAAGAAACATACTTGTTGGAGATAATACAGAAGTTGAATTTATATTGACACCGATTGATCGAGTAGTCAAAATATTACCGATTAAAAAAATTAATGACAACTACTATTGTAGTGTAACAAATGGAGAAGTAAATAGTATGGTTAATGAATTTATATACTATGATTAATTTAAAGATAAAACGGAGACTAGTCAATATCTTGGACGCCCTATAGATGTTAAGATAGTTGTAGTATGAATCGGTGGTGTTATAAACGTGTTTTACTAAAACACGTGTGAAGTGCATTAAAGTAGTTGAACTTAATATAGAAGCAAATCAAATTGGTGCGAGATTGGAAAAGGCTTATGAAGAACGTAAGCCTGTATTCAAACAACGAATGTAAATAGAGTAGCACCTCCTGGTATGATAAACCTATCGATATAAGGAGGTGCTTTCGTGCGAAACGTTTCCGTATAAATGCATTTACATGAAATAGGGTGATTGTTATAAAGCAATCATAACCGATTAACCGAAACTCGGAATCCATCAAGATCCTGAAATTTTAGATCAATACATGCCTTGGTCAAAAAAGATTCAGCTGGAATGTAGCAAATAAATGAAAGTAGCCGTATTTTCGATTAAAAAAATTAGGTTATACGGCTACTTGTGATGCGTACCAGAAAGGTACGCATATTTTTTATAATTCGGGCTGACTATGTTTCTGATAAAGGTAACACATATAAGAAACTATTATCTTTTGTTCTGACAAAATGCAGCAAAGACAGTAAGAGCTTCGTCGATTGAATTTTAAAGGTGTTAGTCATCCTTCATTGAATTTTTTTAATAGGGGGTACGGAAACGATTCAAAGAATAACCCGCCACATCTGAAAATTTTTCCAATTAAACTTTTGGGATAAGTCATATGGGACGTTTTTACCTTAGGAAAAACAGCAAATAGCCTAATGTGTCTATTCTGCCTGCGTGTTTTTTACCTGTGCTATATTCAGAAGCTAAAAACGTATCCCTAAAAAGGTATCTAGGTGTCGTTCTATTATAGTTTGTAATGATTTTTCTACGGTTAAGGCTTGTCCAACTAATTCTTCTACATTGTTTCCGTTCAAACGGAATATTTTAATATCTCCCAATATATGTTCCCCCTTATAATTAAAATTATATCATTTTTTGTATATGCACATTTAGTACATAAAGAAAGATATAAGTGAATGTCACTTTTACAGGGGTAAAATAAAAAAGGTATTTAGCATGTGAAGTGATAGGTTATAAACAATCATTTAAGATTCATAACCATAAACTAGATCTCCTTGAACTATAATAGCATTATTTCAGGAATAAGCATGTAATCTTATGGTGCTTTAAGTACTAAGCAGGTTTAATTTTGTTTATGTATTTGTTGTAGCTTAAAGGACTTAGTAATGGTTATGATATAATAAAATTCAAGTATAATAAGGGGGATTAATTAAATGATTTTTCAAAGCATGATTACAGCTATTATAGAAAAATTACAAGAGACGGTGAATCCCTATTGGATAATTGTGTTTGGATCAACAGCGGAGAACAGAGAACGAGAAGATAGTGATATTGATTTAGCCTATTTAAGTGACATAACTTTAGGGAATTATGAGCGTTTTTTATTAGCACAGGAATTAGCCAACATCGTTCATAAAGATGTTGATTTAGTTGATTTATCCGAAGCTTCTACAGTTTTTCAAGCTCAGATTATACATACAGGAAAGACAATATTTTGTTCTGATGAAGAACGAAAGGTCATTTTTGAAATGAAAACTTTAAAAATGTATTCAAAATTGAATGAGGAACGCCAGATAGTATTTGATGATATAAAGAAAAGAGGTTCTATATATGAAGAATGAAGTTATTTTAAATAAAATTTCTACAATAGAGCGTTGTATAAAAAGAATCCAAGATGTGTATGGAAATGACCCTGAGAATTTAGAGGATTATACAAAGCAAGATTCCATAATATTGAACATACAAAGAGCTTGTGAAGCGAGTATTGATTTAGCAATGCATATTGTTGCAGGAAAAAAGTTAGGATTACCACAATCTAGTCGAGAGGCTTTTGATTTATTGGTTACAGCAGGATTACTTAGCAAAGAGCTAGCAAATAAGTTAAAGGCGATGGTTGGATTTCGAAATATTGCTGTTCATGATTATCAAAGTGTAAATTTAGATATTGTTCGTCAAATTATCGAAAAACATTTAAAAGATTTTAAACTATTTACGAAAGAAGTTATGGGGATATTGGAATTATAGGGGTACACGTTTTAGAATCATTATTATATAGGTGAGGAGAAATTGTTATGCTTTTTTCTAATTTTAGGGGGAAGAACATAACTGTGTAGTTTTTTACCTACTTGTTTTATAGATATGGCTATACAGTAGAAAGATGCTCCCTTTGGAGTGTCTTTTTTTGGTTGTTACATTTTGGTTATCTGTAGTACGGAATCTCTCAACAATTCTTTAAAATTCTGTTGTTACAGCAACAACCGTTAAAGTTGTACGGGGGTTTCTGGAAGTTAATCAATCAGGATTAGCAGACCGAATAAGCGTTAATACAAGTTTAGCATCTGCAATCGAGAATAGGAGCAAAAGAATCACAACCAGTTTCATCAAGAGGTTCAAGCGAGCTGTTGGTATTACGGATTCCGTTTTGGATATCGTATGTCTACAGAACAAATTAGGGGAATAAGAGACGCTACTTCTCCTTTTTAGACGTTAGGGGAGACACCTAAATTAGTATTCTCCTCTGACATCTCAAAACACAAGAATACTATTTATTTTGAGATACAAACAAAGTTTAAATCAAAATAAGTACTAGCGCCTGAAGAGAATTTAATCTCATATATTAATCCTTTTTTAAATGATCATCCTGCAAGCATACTTAAAAAGCCTACATTGTAATGTTATTTATAAACATAATTTAAAAAGGAACATTTTCCTCTTTTTCATCTCATTAACATAAGACAACCATTTATTTTGAGATTAGATTTTAATACAACCAGTAACTACCGATAATTTATCTTATGTAAACTAACAATAAGTAGGTATTAGATTCTATTGGTTTTCAGTACTCCTATCTTGTCGACTAGAACAATTATCCCTATTTTGGGTTCTGGTGCAAATATATGAAGAAGAACACGGATAATAGTAGATTCCTAGTGAAATCGTATTTTATGCTATAAGTCCAAACACTTTGTGGATGAACTCTTTTTGATTTTGGACAGACTGATTTGGTCTTACCCCCGTCAAGTGGACAGCTGTAAAAAAAGGGTTCCGTTGCAAAGTTTTGAGAACTCATAAAAATGTAGAATTAAAATACAATTATTTAGAATAAACGTTGGATACTATTCAAAAGTATGTATGATATATTCAATATTTTGCGATGTTTTTAAAGTTTGCAACAGATCCGCTTGTATTATTGGAGTCGCTTATATGCATCCCAGTTACAAAAAGGTAACTCTTACGATGCACTTAGAAAAACGATAACCATTAATATATTGAACTTTCCTGTCTTTTCTGAGTATGAAAACTTCCATACAACAGGAAAGCTATGGGATATTCAGTTGCAAAAGTTACTATTAGATGATATAGAAGTACACGTCATTGAAATTCCAAAATTAATGGCACAATGGAAAGAAGAGCAAGTAAATCCATGGGAAGATGCCTTTGTAAGATGGCTACTGTTATTATCTGCAAATGAGGATACACAATTAACACATACGCTGGAGGAGATTGCCATGAATCGAGATCCAATTTTAAAAGATGCGATGCAAAAGTGGGAAAAGATGAGTCAAGACCCTGCATTCCGTATGTCGTATGAAGCAAGACAGAAAGCCCTTATTGATGAAGCTTCTAAGTTCAAATATGCCGAACAAAAAGGCATTGAAAAAGGAAAACTAGCTGAAAGAGAACAATTAATCCGTGGCATGCATAAAAACGGAATGGATATAGAAGATATTGCGAAGTTTACGAATATGGATATTACGGAAGTTCGTCATATTTTGGGACAATAAAAGGTAGACATCTCATTCAAAAGAGGTGTCTACCTTTTATTTCTTCAGCTATCGTCCCCCTATTTGACGTTTACTTTGTTTATGAATTTCTTATTAGATTTGCAATCTTTATAAAATCTTCTTCTTTAATGCTTTTTGAATTTGATGATAGAATATAAGAAAATTTATTTGATTGAAATTGAACCATTGAAAAATTGTTTTCTGTTACGGATTTATATTGACCCTTTCCATCTTTAAATTCACCTATTTTATCAGGTTTTGAAAAAACTATTTCACTCTTTTTAGGATAAACTAAAATAATGAAAATCTCACCAGAATCTTTATTTATATACTCAATTCTTAAATCCTTAGATTTTTGAATATTGTATTGACCGAAAGAATGCGAAGCTTTAAATGAAAGATAATCCTGTAAATTTTCAGGGATATTTGTATTTTCTTTATTATGTTTTTCGAAAGTACCTTTAGCGTTTTTTATTGAGGTATAACCAGCTTCTCTGTATTTTTTTTCAAAGCCATTTCCTTGTCCATAAATATAAGTTACAGGAAAAATCAGCCCGATAAGTAATAATATAATTAGTATTTTCTTCACTATAAAATCGGTTCTGTTGCAAAGTTTTAAACGCCCCCAAAAATATAGAATGAAAATACAATTGTTCCGAATAAACATTATAAAATATACAAGAACATGTATCGTATATGTTAAATGACAATAAAGTTGTTACATTTACAATAAAGTCGTTTAAAAACAAATAAAATTTCTTTAAAAGACGGGATTGAATTGAGGCTTTATTCCGTATTTTATTTTTTGATGTATAATAAAAATTACAATATTACTATGTTTTATTAGTACAATAAAGGGCAGAAAGGGAGTGTAAATTTACTAATGGAGTTAAAACAAAATGTTGAAAAATGTGTGATTTTACTTCACGAAATTTATGGAATCAATCAACATATTCGATATTATGCAGATTATTTTTTTCAAAATGGCTATGATGTATATATACCAAATCTATTAGGGAAAGATGTACCATATTCTTATGAAAATGAAGAAGTAGCCTATCATAATTTTAGTCAAAATATTGGATTTGATGCTGTACTTCAACAAACAAAGAAACTCATACGTGATGTTGAACAGTCTTATAATAAAATTCAGATTGTCGGTTTTAGTATAGGGGCAACTGTTGGTTGGCTATGTAGTGATGAGCCATCAATTCAAAAGGTAATTGGTTTTTATGGTTCTCGTATTAGACAATATATAGAAATTGAACCAAAAGCTGAAGTTGTTTTATTGTATGGCGATAAAGAAAAGTCCTTTGAACCAAAAGAATTGAAAAAAGTGTTAGAACAAAAAAGTAATGTGTTTATTGAAATTGTAGAAGCAGAGCATGGTTTTGCAGACCCTTTTTCTAGTAAGTATCAAGAAGAAATAACAAAACAAATTATTGAACGTTATTTATTATAAATGGGGGCTATGTTGAACGATGCGCTTTCCGAAATGAAACAACTTTATTATTCATTTAAATGAACGACTGCAACAAATAAAACGTATTTTTTATCAACTTTAAAACCACCTACTAAATTAACTTGTAGGTGTTTTTTGCATCTCTAAGTATATAATTAAACAACTTTAATATCTTTTCACAAGAGTATCAAGATTTTATGCAGAAATACATGCGAAATATGGTTCTGGTGCAAAAACTTCAGGATAATTGCAAGTAATCTATAAATCTTGGACATACTAATACTATTACTCTAAAAGGGTGTGTGATCCATATGGAAAAGAAAAATTTGTTCAAATGGAAATACTATCAGCCTGATATTATCTTATTAACGGTAAGATGGTACCTACGGTACAATCTCAGTTTTCGTGATTTGGTGGAAATGATGAAGGAACGAGGTTTATCCATTTCTCATACAACGATTATGCGTTGGGTTCATCAATATGGTCCTGAATTGCTACCTTAAACAAATGATTCCTGGAGAGTCGATGAAACATATATCAAAGTAAAAGGGCAGTGGATGTACCTGTATCGTGCTGTTGATTCGAAAGGAAACACAATCGATTTTTGCCTAAGCAAAACAAGAGATCAGAAGGCTGCGAAGTGCTTTTTCAAGAAAGCTTTGCGGTCTTTTCATGTTTCAAAGCCTCGTGTTATAACAGTCGATAAGAATCCAGCTTATCCTATAGCAATTGAACAGTTGAAAAAAGAAAAGCATACCTGATGGTATGCAACTTAGACAACAAAAGTACTTGAATAACACAGTAGAACAAGATCATAGTTTTATAAAGAAGCGTATCCGTTCTATGCTAGGGCTCAAATCTTTTGACACAGCTACAGTCATGCATATGATTACAAAAGAACAGATTGATTTACGGAATCAGTCCGTCCAAACTCAGAAAGAATTCATCCATCAATTGTTTGGACTTGCAGCATAAGACACGATTCCGTTAGGAATATATGTGCTTTATTCTCTTTTATTTTATTTTTGCACCAGAACCAAACGTCGTACCTTTATGTCAAATCCATACTTTCAGGAATTCGAATTTTCAAATCACAGTGTGTTTTCCTCGATATTGTCTAGGTGTCATATTAGTAACCTTTTTAAATATCTTTGTAAAATAGCTCTGATCATTAAAGTTAAGCCAGGTACAAATATCAGATAAAGAATATGTGGTTAATGTTAATAGCTTTTTCGCTTCTTCTATTCGCTCATTTTGTATGTATTTGCTTAAAGAGATACCAACTTCTTTTTTAAACAAATTGGATAAGTAACTAGGGTTTACATTTACACTCTTAGCAAGATCATTTAGAGTAATTTTGTTATAAATATTTTTAGCAATATAGTCTAAGCAGGCACCTATAATTTTGGAGTATTTTTGAGTATTATATTCTTTTACACAATCCGCAAACGTACATAAAGCATCTTCTATTAATCTATTTACAGCGTACATGTTATCTAATTGCTCGAGAGTTTGTATATATAACTCGCTAAGTGAAAATGCAATTTCCGATGGGAGGCTACCTTCTATTGCATATCGGGTAGCTAATGTAATCGCAATTATGCCATTATTTTTTTGATTTCTTAGCTGATTTCCTTTGGATAAATTAGCTGCCTCCTCTTGTGGAAATGCATATGCATATTCTATGACTTTTTCTTTATTTCCTTCCTTTATAGCTGTGAAAAATTGTTTTTCCAATGATATATCATAATAAGCAGCGTTGCTTTGTCGTCGTGTAGAAATATATAAGTCAGGATTCGAAAGCGGGTAAGAAGTTTCCTCCAGTAATTTATTTCGCTCCCAAAAGATGTTTGTATCTAGCTTTTCGTTAAAAATCAAATAGTGAAATAAAATACCTATATGAATTAAAGTGATTTTTCTAACTACAGGTACATTGTGAAAATAGGAAATTACATCTTGTGTCCTGATACCTCGGTTGAACTCATTTATAAACTTAATAACAGTGTCTTTAGATACCTTTGGATATACAGATGGACCAATAATAAGTGTTCCTTTTAAATATTCGTGTTCTACTATCTGGATTAAAATAAAATTTTCTAGGTAACGATTCGTCTTGAGAAAAGGGAAGTTTTTGAGAGTGTCTTTTTCATAAAGCTCTCCCAACTGTTCTTCTTTCTTTGAATAAAAAGGATTATAAGTATTATGAGAAGTACATTCAAATAATATCTCCTTAGTTGTAGATAGAAAATAAATGGGAATTGAAAATGCTTGATGCATTAAATGAGAAAGATATTGTAAATCAATAACCATGTATAATTTCCTCCCGTTAAAATAATTTAAGTATCCAAATATATCCATTATATCAAGATAATGGATATAGATTATAGAATGGCTATTGAGAAATTTTTCGTCTTTTTTGGAAAGGAGGGTAAGGGGTCATAGCGTTCTATTAATCTATCAGTATCAGACCTTTTGCTATTCATCTATTAAAGTAAGGGTTTGTTGAGGCAAATCAAGGTTATATACACGCCCTTTACATGTTTACAAAAATCTACTCTTATAATAATTAATAGTCATTAAGTGATTTTTTGTTAAATTTCTAAAGAACATGATTTATCTCCTTTCTCACTACTAACCTATATAAATAGCCTGTAAGTAAAAGGATTTAAGCTAATTAAAAAAACATCATGTGCCCCCCCCCCATTTACACTTCACTTAAAGGAGAGCTTCTAAGGTAATCGTACCTACCGGTATGAAGTTTACTTAGCTATCGAGCCTGTCTCTTGCTCTATATATGATTCTACTAACATAATCGCTCTCCTTGCTGGATGTTGATGGAAGCGTTCTATTCCTTGTCTGCAAAAAAAATGCACTCACATTAGAGTGAGTGCTCTAAAAAAAGTTGAGACTCCTCCATGGGGCACAATCTTTATAAGGAGAGTCTTCTACTAGAAACGTATCTTTAATTTATAATGAATACTACAAAATCTAATTAAAAAGAACATGATTTTACAAAAAAAATATCAAGTATTAGAAAATTTATTTTAGTCCAAAACCTCAAGATAACTGTATTGAATCTCTCAACTTCGAATATACTGACACTATCACTCTGAAAATAATATGTAATTAGTATAGAAAAGAATGAATTAACAATAGAAATATTGACTACATATAAATTAACAGGTTCTGGTGCAAAAAAAACAAATTTTGTAATGTATCATTTTTTTGCACCAGAACCGATTAAATCCTAACTCAAAGATTTACAACAAAAAAGAACCACTAAAAAGTGATTCTTTTTTGTTAAGGGCATAGTTCGACTCACATAGAGATTTTGAGAATAACTCTATAAGTTGTAGTATAGAACAATTAAATGTAAACTTATATGAATTTTTTACTGTTTTTTCTATATTATGGTTGATAAAATTTTTATTTTTGATTAAGTAAGTGCTGATTAATCCTATCTTGAATTGCATCTTTAATAAATTCTTCGATGGAACTATTTGTTTCTTCTACAATTTTTTTTATAAATTTATACTCGTTACTTGTAAGAGTTACGGGCTTTGTTACGGTATTGCTATCTAAATATACACTATTGTTAACACGTGGTATCATTTTTCCTTCTATTATAAAGGGTGCTAAATTATCCATCCATTCGGTTTGCATTCCAGATGGTAATGATATTAGAGATTGACGAATATCAAAATACCAAAATTCACCTTCTGCTGATATTTTTAAGTTTCTTGGTGATACATACTGTAATATAAGATCTATAAATCGAAAAATATCACTTCGATATTGATAAGATTTAGGAAAGCGGAATTTCACAAATCTTTGATGATGACTTCGCGGTTGATCAGATAAAGCATAGGCAGGCTCATACCCTACTTTTATTGCATCCTCTAACGTCATGTCATTTTCAAATTCATCACGTAGTATGATATCTCCACGTTTTGGAATGGAGAGAATACGTGCTAACGTATTCCCTTTCATAAATCTTTGTAATAGTACTACATTATGCTTTTGTGAGTATGTATAGATTGTATTTTTCCGCTCTATTTGCTGTACCAATTCACGGATATCATCCTCTTTCAAAAATTTTGTTTTGCGATTACGATGCTCCTGTATAGTACAAGTTATCAAGCCTTCTTCTATCCATTTTTCGAGTTGATACACACTGATATGGTACTTTTTACTTGCTTGATATAAAGTAATTCCTTCTACCTTAAGTTCTTCTTTTAATTTCTCTATTTCTTCTTTCTTGAATAAAAAGCTCCCATCTAAACGCCATGTATCCTTATTGATTGGATTTAATTGTCCCTGTTTTATCAAATTATTAAATGTGAAGTGACTAATATCTAAATACTCTTTTACTTCGTTTGTGGTCATATTTATTTCGCATGCACTCAGCATTCATGTTCCCCCTAATATTACATTTGTATAGAAAATAAATAATATTATTATGTAAATTACAATTTATAAAATATATAATTTTAATTTATTATAACATAACTCAAAAATAAACTATTTAAATTTTTATCTAATAACAAAATATAATTTCTAATTAAATTCATTTTTATGTAATTATAAATCAAATAAAATGTTATTAATTTTATAAAGAAACTCATAACCATAGAAAATGGACGTTTTTCTATAGTCATATTACATTTTCATTTTTATAAAATTTAATCTTACAATGCTAATAATTTTGAATGCAATTCAGTTATAATAATAGATATAAAAGGAATTAATAAGGAGTTGAAGGATAATGAAATTTGAATTGAATACAATTCATAGTGAAACTTCTTTAGAAAATATAGAAAAACAAAAACAAAATTTCACAAACATAATTTCATTATGGAGTCGTGATTATATTAATGCAGCTGAATTTAAAAAGGAAAATAATGAAAGAGAAGATTCATATACATATGAGGGATTTTCAGATGAAGAAATTTTGTACTACTACTTGAACCGGCAAACCCATTTTGATCAAGAAAGGCGTATAAAGGATGCATCTAGGACTCTATATGCACGTGATTTAAGCCAGTTCTATTTTTTCATCAAACAAAGTACAGAGTTTCTGCAGCAAGATGTAAGGGATTATAAAGTTGGTCAAGTGTGGAGGAATCTAAGGAAGCGCCATATCCGTAACTATCAAAAATGGTTGTCTCAGGAGGCAATTTCCAATCAATCAAAAGAAAAATATAAGCCATCTACTATTAGTCGGAAACTCGGAGTTATTCGCTCTTACTTAAGATGGTTATATGAGATTCAATATATTCAAGAACCCCTTCATGTGGAGATTCTAAGCACGACAGTAAACAAGCAACATAAACCAAAGCGTGAGTTATCATATGAGCAAGTGAAGCAACTGCTAAACTACTATAAGAATAATGAAATTAACTATGCTTTATTATCCGTTTTAGCTACCACTGGATTACGTGTTGCAGAAGTCGCTCATGCCAAATGGGAAGATCTTGAGTATGACGCTATACGCGGACGTTACTATTTAACAGTTGATACAAAGGGGGATAATGAACGAATTGTTTCTATTAATAAGGAGATTTTTAATCGTATTGTTGCATTTCGAATTCGGAGAAGGTTACCTGTAGACATTGGGAATAAAAATGGTGGGACGATATTTCAAACAAAGAACCATACTGCTTATAGAGAGAATTACTTGTCACAATATATCTCTAAAATTATTAAAGATACCAGGTTACCTTTTACAGAGAATATACGAATCACTCCCCACTTCTTTAGACATTTTTATGTACAGTACTTGTATGATTACAAAGGATTATCGCCTCATGTCATCGCAGCTGCAGTAGGTCATAAAAATGATCGGACTACGAAAGAAAATTATCTGAAACAGAGATTGACGAAAGATAATGATGCTGGGAATCTAATTATGGAAGATGAATTCTAATTTTAATGCTTTATAAATTAGTATTAAAGTACTTCAATACTATCGTTTTTAGTTATATAATTTTTATATAACTAAAATTGATTATCCGCCCATTTGTTTGAATTTCTTCTTACAAGCATTCATTAGTTCTTCGCCAAGATTCCCTAAAAATTGTCGTATCTATAGGGAAGCGTGTAGAGCCTTGCTATAATGAAGATGCAGAAGGTATCATCTACTGTTAATAAGGTTCTGGTGAAAAAACTTCAGGATAATTACAATAAATCTATAAAACTTGGACATACTGATACGGTTTCGATGCCTTTCAAGGTACGGGAAGCGTGGCGAAGATTTTGAAATCCTGCGGATTTGGAAAAACGTCGCTTCACATGCCTATGGTCCTGTTCAATGAGATTGTTCAAATGCTTGATGGTACAATGAG